>NZ_JBSHDU010000011.1:80196-140670 GCF_053616475.1 Streptomyces sp. NPDC055815
CCCGGCGGGGGGGGCCGCCGGGGCGGGGGCTGGCGGGGGGGGGGGCCCCCTCGGTGGTGGTTTGGGGGGGGGCGCCCCCCCGACCGTCGGGCATGGAGAAGACCCGCCCGTCCGGCGCGTCGGCCGAGTCGTACGGGTACAGACGAAGCGGATTCGTCGGAGGAAGAGCAGGTGCCGCCTGTGGCAGGCCGCTGTCGGCCGGGCCCGGGTGCGGTGCGGGCCCCGCCCCGGCCGAGGGATCCCAGGGCGGCTCAGCGTGCCGGGTCAGCCCTCCCGCGCAGCCGCCTGCTGGATGCGGTAGGCGTCCAGCGCCAACGCCAGCTCGACGACGTCCCTGGGCCGGCTGAACTGCCTGCCCGTGAGCTGTTCGAGTCGGCGCAGGCGGTTCTGGATGGTGTTGCGGTGACAGAACAGCTGCTTCCCGACACGGACCACGGACCCACCGCAGTCCAGCCAGACGGCGAGGGTCTCCAGCAGCACCGACTTGTCCGGCTCGCCCAGCCCGCGGACCGGGCCGAGCACCTGCTCCACGAGCTCCGCGGCCAGATCCGGCCGTGACACCATGATGCCCTCGGGCATCCTCCGGTCGAAGCGCGCCGTCTCCCCCTCACCGGTGCAGGTGCCCAGGGCCAGATCGGCGAAGTGCCGGGCCCGCCCCAGCTCGCTCAGCCCCGTGACGACCGGGCTGATTCCACAGCGCGCGCCCCGCGGCAGGGGCAGCAGCGCGAACAGGTCGTCCAGGGACCGCTCCGCCAGCGAGGCAAGGACAACCCAGCCGTCCGGTGTCGGGCAGCGAAGAACCCGCATGCCGGTGGCCGCGTCATCGAGGACGGTCAGCTCCCGCCCGGACGGTACGCCGCCGCGGACGCGCGCCACCGCGTACCGGCCCTCCATCGGGAGATCCAGCAGTACGGCCGCTCCCGAGACCGCGAGCTGATCCGAACTGCCCCGCAGCAGGAAGTCGAGCAGGGGTTTGACGAGGCGGGACTCGTCCCCGGGCCGCCCCTCTGTGGTCTGACGGTGGGCCTCGGTGACGATCAGGGTGTCGCGATGGCAGTACCCCCAGACCATGGGGGCAGCATGCAGCAGCAGTTGTGCACTCTCCGGCACCTCGCGGCTCACGGCATCGACCAACTGCTCCCAGGCCGTGGTGTTCGCGATGCGGAACGCGTGCACCAGGCCCTCGACGGGGAAACCGTGCCCTGCGCGCACCCCGCCCAGATGCCAGGCGTACTCCCCTGAGTCGGTGAACCGCGCCGGCGACGCCATGGCACCGACCGCGATCTCCATGCCCGTATGCACCGCCTCGCGCAGCATGGGTGGCGCGAGCACCGGATCCGTGTAGTACATGCTCTGGGAGAGCAGCCGGCTCAGCGCCAGTTCGGCGAGCACGGAACTCCGGCGGTGCACCAGCCCGGCCGCATAGTGCAGCAGCTCGGTGCTCTCCGGCGTCGCAGATGTGGGCACGGGATAGTCCGGTGTCGTGAGATCGACCATGGAAGAGTCCGACGACCGCGGCTCGAGCGAGGTAGGCGCGTCGTGGAGACCGGGGACGGCAGGAGGACCAGAGTGCCCGGGCCGTCCTTCAGCCCCTGCAGCGGAACGGGGATATGACATCTGACTGTCTCCATGGAGCGTGAGCGGCCGTGCACCGTCCGGGTGCCGAAAGACCGGAACCGCGTACGCAGGGACCGTGTCCGTGCCAGACCCTCGACGCAGCGGTGAAAGGGAATTTCCCCCGCATTCTTCGCGTAGTGCCGGCAGAAACACCAGAGCCGGACCGGTAACCGATTGGCAACATGCCGATCCGCTTCAGCCCCAGACGGCGACCTGGTCCGGTTGCCAGTGGTCGACTGGACATCGCGACCCGCACCCGGGTGTGCGCCTCGACAGTCTTTCGGCCCTCGCAAGGCCGGAACGGTACAACGTCTGGACCCGCACCTCCAAGCACCCCACATTGAGCACTGCCACCGCGGCCCCGTGAAGCAGGTGCGATCGCACCCGTCCGGTCCGACGGCCCCTAGCGCCGCCATGACCTTTCGCCGTGGGAGAGCGCCCTATCGGGCGCGAGGCAACAGAACACCGCGAGAACCACACACCCCGACTGAGGAGCAGTCATGCGCCTTGCACGTACCCTCACCACCGTCGGCGCCTCGATGGCCGCCGCTTTCGCGCTCCTGGGCCCGACAGCGCCCCCCGCTCAGGCCGCAGACCGCGACCCGGTCCTGTTCGTCCACGGCCTCGACGAGAACGCGTCCTTCTACGACGACATGATCGGCGACTTCGTCGCGGCCGGATGGTCACCCGACCGGCTCCACGCCATCTCCTACAACTCCTGGCAGTCCAGCGCCATCACGGCCCAGGAGATCGCCGACGAGGTCAGCGCCCTGCGGGCCCGGACCGGTGCCGCCAAGGTCGACATCGTGGCCCACTCCCTCGGCGCCCTGAACACCCGCTGGTACCTGAAGTTCCTCGGCGGCACCTCCTACGTCGACGACTGGGTCGCCATCGCGGGCCCCAACTACGGCACCTACTGGGCCGGCGGGTGCCTGCACCACGCGTCCTGCCGGGAGGCTTACCCGGGCAGCACGTTCCTCGACCAGCTCAACTCCGGCGATGTCACCCCCGGCAACGTCACCTACAACACGATCTGGTCCAGCTGCGACGAGGTCATCACCCCCAACAGCCATGCGCAGCTCGCCGGAGCCGACAACTGGCACGCCGGCTGCGTCGGACACGTGACCCTGCTCTTCCAGGACGCCGTGGCCGTGCGCGCACAGCAGGTCGTCGCCTGAGCGACGACGCCCGGCATCGCGGCGTGTCGCCACCTGCCTGAGAGACACACCTGAACTTCCCGGCCCGAGAGCCGTATCGCGACGGATACGTCGCGATACGGCTTCTCGCGCGTGCGCCGGTCCTCCGGCCCATCGCGTCGCGACCATCACCGAGCAGGCCACACCTCTGGCAAGGCGCGGCTTACCCTTCCCGTAAGCGCGAAGGCCGCCGACGCGCCTCCCCGCATTCCCGGAGAAGGCGCCTCGACGGCCGTGATGGGTCGTTCCGTTCGCTGCAGGGCCGGGCCGGCCCGTGTCAGCCGAGGGTGGCGAGATACTCGTCGACGCTCGGCGCCTTGACGGCCTCCTCGACATTCACCAGCCCGCCCGGGACTCCCTTCTTGGGCTGGAGAATGTAGCTCTCGGTGCCACTGGGCCGCGCCGGGTCACTGAAGTCGAGCTTCTCGCCCACCCCGAGATCGAACCCCTTCAACTTGCGGTGGGCGCCCACGATGCCCGCCCTGCTGAGATCGCCGGCCGCGCATGCCTGCTTCAGATCCTCGACCGCAACAGCCATGGCATTGCGGCCGGCCTGCACCCCCTGGTCCACGGACTGCCCCGGGTACTTGACCTGGTAGTCGGTGACCAGCTTCTTCAGCACGGGATTCTCACTGCCCACCGCCGGCGCCGGGGAAGCGACCTTGAGCATCTTCAGCAACGCCGGGGCGACCGGGCTGTCGAGCAGCTGCGGCACATAGCCCGGACCACTGGAGAGGAACGGCACCTTCATGCCCTGCGCCGCGGCGACGCCGACCACCGAGGCGGTCTGCTTCGGGCCGACACTCGACAGCACGGCCTTGACACCCGCCTTGCGCAGGGAGGTCACCTGCGCCGTCATGTCCTGATCCGTCGGCTTCACCTTCTGGGCCACCAGGGTCAGACCGTGCTTCGACGCGGAGAACTCCGCGCCCTCCAGGGCGTTCTCGCCGTACTCACCCTCGGTGTAGATGTGACCGACCTTGTCTCCGGGCTTGAGTCCGGCGCTCTGCACGAGATGGTCGAGACCGTTGACCATGTCGACGTCGTAGGTCGTGCCGACGGTTTGCAGACTGCGATGGCCCAGCAGGGTGGAGGAGTAGCCCACGGCGATGGTCATGAGGTTGTCACCGTCCACCCGGTCCATGAGGGCCGCGATGACCGACGACCCGACGAGTCCGGGCATCCCGGCGACCTGGGGCTGGATCTCGGTGTACTGGGCGACCGCCTTCTGCACGTCGTACCCGTGGTCGCGGACGACGAGCCTGAGCTTGCGGTCACAGACACCGCCCTCCGCGTTCACCTGGTCCACGTACAGCTGCTGGGCCTGAAGAATGGTCTTGCCGAGCGGGGCGAAAGGACCTGAGGTGTCGGTCAGAATGCCGAGGCTGATCGTGTCGGCGGTGACGCCCGGGCCGGTCTTCACACCGCCGGAGCCGGCGCTGTCCGGGGCGGCGCCGCCACCCTTGGTGCTGCATCCGGCCAGCGAAGTGGCCAGAAGTGCTACGGCTGTCGCGGCCACGAGGCTTCTCATCGAATTCACGGGGTCTGCTCCTTGTCATGGTCAGCAACTGTGCTGCGTCGGCGGACGAGATTCCGCCAGCGCCGTCCGCCGCGGGAGCCGGCCAGCGCGGCCAGCCCTCCCGGAGCGAAGATCAGGACGAACACGATGGCGGTGCCGTAGAGGTAGCGGGCCGCGTCGGACGGGGCGAGTCCCGGCTCGACGGACCCGGGGCCGACGACCAGCGGAAGGGTGTCCGCGTACCGGGTGAGCAATTGCGGCAGGAGCGTGACGAACACCGCCCCCACGACGGCTCCCCCCACCGATCCGAGGCCACCGATGACGATCATGGCGAGGTAGTCGATGGAGAGCATGAGGCTGAAGTAGTCGGGCACCACCCGGCTCACCACCAGTGCGACGAGTGCGCCCGCCGCCCCTGCGTACATCGAGGAGACCGCGAACGCCGCGGCCCGGTAACGGGACCCGGCCACACCCATCACGGCGGCGGCGGTGGGGCTGTCACGCAGGGCACCGAGTGCCCGCCCGGGGCGGCTGCGCAGCAGATTGCGGGCCGTCAGCCAGGCCACGGCCACAAGGACCAGGCCGAAGTACCAGAGCCGCTCCAGGGCCCCGAAGGGGACACCCAGTACCGTCAGTCCGTCCGCGGCACCGTCGGTGAAGGCGAAGCCGAGGATGGACATCGGCTCCACCGAGCGCCCGTTGAAGCCGCCCGTGACGGAGGTCGCGTTCTGCAGCAGGTGCTGCCCGAGGAAGACGAGAGCCAGGGTCGCCACGCCGAGGTAGATCCCGCGGACCCGGCCGGAAACCGGGCTGAGGATGCCACCAGCCAGGCCGGCGAGCAGCACCGCCAGCACGAACGCCGCCAGGGGCGGCAGTCCGAGGCCGGACACCTCCACCGCGCCCGAACGGCCGGAGTCGCCGGCGGCCCAGGTGTAGCCGTAGGCACCCACCGAGAGGAAGAAGGCGTGGCCCATGGAGAGCTGGCCGGCCACGCCGGTCAGCAGGTTGATGCCGAGCGCGCCGACGACCGCCGCCATGGCGAACAGCCCGGCCTGAAGCCAGAAGCCGTCCACATAGAGCGGGAGTGCCAGCAGGACGAGGCCGCCGGTGGCGGCGGCGATGCCCCGGCTTGACGGGTACAGCACCCGGGTGCGCTGCCACGGTCGGGCCGTTGAGATGTCAGACACGGGTGAGCTCCTTGGAACCGAACAGGCCGTGGGGGCGGATCAGCAGCACCAGTACGAGCACGGCGTACGGTGCGACGCCGGACAGACCCTCACCGAGGAAACTCAGCTCGCTCTGATAGCCGCTCGCGAATGCCTCGGTGAGGCCGATGAGGAGGCTGCCGGCCAGGGCTCCCCCGACGGAGTCCATGCCGCCGAGGATCGCGGCGGGGAACGCCTTCAGCGCCACGTGGCCCGTGGCCCGGTCCAGTCCCGGGGTGGGGAAGGCGACGAGGAAGAGAGCGGCCACCACGGCGAGCGCTCCGGCCAGGCACCACGCCGATATCTGGAGGCGGCCCGGGCGGATGCCCATGAGCGCCGCGGCTTCCCGGTCCGCGGTGGATGCCCGCATCGACAGCCCCCAGGAGGTGTACCGGAAGGCCAGCAGAAAGGCGCCGATCAGCACGACGGCGACCGCGAGTGAGGCGATTCGGGCGTCCGGCACGGTGACCCCCAGGACCTTGGTCACCTCTGCTCCCCATGGGTCGCCGAGGTCCAGGACGTCGGAGCCGATCCGACGACTCAGCTCGGTCGAGAGCAGGACGTCCACACCGATGGTGAGAATGGCCAGGGTGGCCGGTGCGGAGGTTCGGGTGCCGCGCAGCAGGAGAGCCTGGAGGACGGCCACGCCCGCCGTGCACGCGAGCGCGACCGCCATCGCGCCGGCGAATCCGAGCGGCGTGTGCAGGCGCGCGACGAGATAGCCACCGAACAGAAGCAGCGAACCGTGGGCGAAGTTCATCGCCCCCGATGCGCGGAAGATCACGACGAAGCCCAGGGTGACCAGGGCGTACACCGATCCGAGGGCCAGCCCGTTGAACACGGTTTCGGCCAGCGTGGTCATTTCGATTCCTCCTGGTTCGCGGCGCTGCCGTCCGTGGCGCCAGCGCTTCGCCGGCCTGTGCTGGGGGCTTCCGTCTCGTCCGGTGGGCCGGTGTTCTCGTCGACGCCTGCGCTCTCGTCGCCCTCGCGCGCGCCTGCGTCCGGGATGGCGGACGCGTCGTCGCCGTCGTCGTCACCCGCGCCCAGATAGGCGCGGATCACCGCGGGGTCGCGCTGCACCTCCGCCGGGGTACCGCCGCCGATGCGGCGGCCGAAGTCGAGCACGGTGACCTCGTCCGCGAGGCGCATCACGATGCCCATGTCGTGCTCGACGATCACTATCGAGAGCTCCAGGGCCTGACGGATCTCGTGGATGGTCTCCGCCATCGCGACCCGTTCGGCGGTGTTCATACCGGCTACGGGTTCGTCCAGCAGGAGCACTCTCGGTTCCATGCACAGGGCGCGGGCCAGCTCGACCCGCTTTCGGTCGCCGTAGGGCAACGACGCGACAGGAGTCTGGAAGACACCGCCGAGTCCGGTGAACTCCGCTATCTCCCGGGCGCGTTCGGTGTGGAGGCGCTGCTCGCGCGTGGCCCAGGGGAGCCGGAGGGCTGAGGCGGCGAAGCCGGCGCGCGTGAGCGTATGGCGGCCCAGCATCAGGTTCTCGGCGACGGTGCCGCGGGTGAGCACGATGTTCTGAAAGGTCCGGGCAACGCCCCGAGCGGCGATCCGGTGTGCCGGGAGTCCGGTCACCTCCTCGCCGCCGAGCCGGACGCTGCCGTCAGCCGCCCGGTAGACACCGGAGAGCACGTTGAAGCAGGTGGACTTGCCGGCCCCGTTGGGGCCGATGAGCGCATGGATGCTGCCCGGGGCGACGGTGAAGCCGACACCGTCCAGTGCGGTCAGCCCGGCGAACCGGACGGTCAGCCCTTCGACGGTCAGCTCCGGTACGGGACTGCTGTCGAAGGTTCGCGCCGCGGCCCGGGTGCGGCGGGCCGGCCTCATGCGGACCACCGCGCCAACGTGGAGCGGGCCGGCGCCATCGGCGTACCGTCCGACGGGGCGGTCGCGCCGTTGTCGGACGACCCGCTCGTCGCTTCGCCAAGGTACAGCCTGCGCACCGCGTCGGTGGCGGCCAGCTCCTCCGAGGAGCCTTCCAGCCGCACCTCGCCGACGTCCAGTACGTAGGCGCGGTCCGAGAGTTCGAGGGCCAGAGCAGCGTTCTGCTCCACCAGAAGCACTCCGACACCCTGCCTGTGGATCTCGGACACCACCTGTCCGATCCGCTTCACCATGCGCGGTGCCAGCCCGAGGGAGGGCTCGTCCAGCAGCAGCAGCTTCGGATCGGCCATGAGGGCTCGGCCCATGGCTAGCATCTGCTGCTCGCCTCCCGACAACAGTCCCGCAGCCTGCCGACGGCGGTCGGCGAGCACCGGAAACAACTCGTGCACCCGGTCGCGTGCGGCTCGGCTCGCGGCGGCACCCGCCCCGCGGGCACCGAGCCGCCCTGCCCTGAGGTTGTCCTCGACGCTCAGACCGGAGAACACCCGACGTCCTTCGGGAACCTGGACGATTCCGGCGGCGACGAGTCGCGAGGCGTCGCGCCTTGTCATGTCCTGGCCCGCGAACGAGACGGTGCCCGCGTCGACGGAGCCACCGTGCAGGTGCAGGGTGCCGGAAATCGCACGCAGCAGTGTGGACTTGCCGGCCCCGTTGGCCCCGAGGACCGTCGCCACCCCGCCCGCGGGGACACGCAACGAGACCCCGCGCAAGGCGTGGATCGAACGGCCATAGGTCACCCGCAGACCGCTGACCTCAAGACCGTCGGGAGACAGGGGTGGTGACGTCATAGAGCTTGCTCCTCGTGGATCGCGCAGACCTCCTGCTCACGGCGTCGGCCGGACATCGCGGGTGAGAGAACCCGTCGTCAGGAGGAGCTCCAAGGGACCAGAGCGCGAGCCGTACGACGAGAGGTGACGGCCCTTCCTGGCGGATTGCATAGCCGGGCCGACTACGGACTGTGCACCGTGCCGCTCGTCGGGGGGCGAGGGCCGGGCATCGCGCTCCGGCGGCCCGCCCCTGCGAGGGCCGGTCTCCTCGCGGCGGCCGCCCGGCTACCGCGGACAGGAGCGGGCGTCGACCCCCGAGCACGGTGCACCGTGCACAGACGAGTGCCCATCCGACTGTGCGTCCCGCCTGGAACGAGCCATTCCCTCGACACCCGTGCGTCAGGTGCTGTTGTGTTCCGGGCACCGGCCCGGCATCTGACAGGGCACGGACCTCCGTTCGCCCTCTCTCACACAGCGGACTCATCCTTGAGCACTTTCGAACCCTCGGACCGGGGCTCGTTGCCGTACGACTCGGCAGGCGCCGGCGCCACTCCGCACGCCGGCTGGCTGACGGCACCGGCCCGCACCGCACGCCGACGACTCGCCCTCCCCAACGCGGCGGGACTGGCGACCGTCGTGATCCTCAGTCTCGCGTTCGGCGACGATCTGGCCGTGCGCCTCGTGGGCCCGCTCAATCTCGGCATGCTGCTACTCGCAGCGCCACTCGTGCTCCTGCTCTGCACTGCTTTCCGTTTCGAGCGCGACAGCGCTGCGGAGTGCGACAGCGCTGCCGAGTGCGAGCCCACGGCCGACGGCCTGCGCCGACCAGCCATCGGGCACCAGCACCAGGAGCACCACCGGTGAACACGCTGTCGGTGAACGGAGCCTCCGGCGGGGGCATGATCACCCCTCTGACGTCGTTCCTCGTCGTCGTGGCAGTCGTGCTCATGCTCTGCCTGTACGCGGAGAGCAGCCGCGACGAGGTCCGCGACTTCTTCACGGCTGGCCGCTCGTTCTCCACCCGGACCAGCACACTCGCTCTGGCCGGTGAGTACGCCTCGGCCATCGGTGTCCTCGGCATCACGGGACTTGTCGCGCTCACCGGCTTCGACGGCATGTCGGTCGCGTTGGATCTGGTCCTGTCCCTCCTCGTGCTCCTGCTGATCGCCCAACCAGTGCGCGAACTGGGCCGGTTCACGATCGGCGGCATCTTCGATTCACGCACCCCCGGGCGGGCGGCCAGGATCGCCGGTTCGGTGGCGACCCTCGTCGTGTGCCTGCCGTATCTGGTGGCGCAGCTCATCAGTATCGGCGTCGTCACCGCCCATCTGGCCGGCCTGAGCGGGGAGGGCGCCGCGCAGATCTGTCTGGTCCTCGTCGGAACTCTGATGGTGCTGTTCGTCTTCATCGGCGGAATGCGCGGCACCAGCCTGATCCAGATGCTCAAGGCCGTGCTGGTGTTCGTCGTCCTCCTGACCGTCTGTCTGGTCGTGCTGAGGACTTTCCACTGGGATGTCAACGCCTTGATCGACACCGCGGCGCAGAACAGCGGTCGTCCGGAGACCTACTACGCACAGGGCGGCATCCACGGCTCCGGCATCACGGGACAGCTGAACTACATCGGGCTGCACCTCACCCTGGTACTCGGCACGGCCGTCGTACCGCACGTCGTGGCCCGCCTCAGCACATCCCGCAGCGGCGCGGTAGCCCGCCGCGCCGTGGTCTGGACCGTCGGCGCCACCGCACTGCTCGCCGCAGCCATCGTCGTGCTCGGGCTCGGTGCGGCAGCGACCGTCGGCGCCCCGGCCATCGCCGACGCCGATCCCCGGGGCAGCACCGCCCTGCTCATGCTGGCCGGCGCTCTTGCCGGCGGGCCCGGCACCTCCGTCGGGAGCATCGTGTTCACCGCCGTCGCGTGCGCGGTGTTCGTCACCACCCTCGCCGTGGTCTCCGGTCTGACGCTCAGCGCGTCGGCAGCCCTCGGTCACGACCTGTACGCCCACGTGGTCCGCCAGGGCACGCTGTCCGAGAGGCAGACGCTGCGTGCCGTGCGCTGGTCGGTGGTGCTGGTGGGCGGCTGCGGCATACTGCTGGCACTCGCGCTGTTCCACTGGCACATCCAGTTCCTCGCGGCCTTCGGCATCTCGGTCGCCGCCTCGGCGATCCTGCCGGCGCTGGTGTACAGCCTGTTCTGGGGGCGCTTCACCCGGACCGGACTGCTCTGGAGCGTGTACGGCGGTCTGCTCGGCTGCGTGGTCCTCACGCTCTTCGGCCCCACTGTCTCGGGCAGTCCGGGTGCGCTGTTCCCCGCCCACGACTTCCATGGGTATCCCCTGGAATATCCGGGCCTGATCACCGTCCCCCTCGGCTTCGCACTGGGCTGGGCGGGCAGCGTTCTCGGCCGTGGGCGGGTCACGCGTTCGAGCAGCGGCCGACTCGACCACCGTGTCCGGACCGGTGCCGAGCACGACTGACCACAGCCCCGAGGCCCGTACTTCGCAGTGGCGGTGACCCGAGCCTTCCGCCGCAGTCGGACAACGCCATCAGCCACGCCCGGCCCACCTGAACCGCCAACACCCCCTGGAGTCCACCATGTACATGACCCAGTCACTGCATCACGCCGTCCAGCAGGCCCCCGAGCGGACGATGACCGTCTGCGGAGAGCGGGTCCGCTCCGCGCGGGAGGTTGCCGACCGGGTGGCGCGGCTCGCGGGCGGCCTGCGCCGGCTCGGCCTGGCGGAGGGCGATCGCGTCACCCTCCTGGCCCTCAACTCCGACCGCTACCACGAGACGTTCTTCGCCGTCTGGTGGGCGGGAGCCGCGGTCAATCCGGTCAACATCCGGTGGAGCGTGGCAGAGATCGCTTACGCACTCGACGACGCCGGAGCACGCCTGCTGGTCGTGGACGACGCCTTCCTGCCGCTCGTATCCGATCTGCGCAGGCGCTGTCCGCAGCTGCGCACCGTGGTGTACTGCGGCGACGGCTCCGCCCCCGAGGGCCTCGTGGACTACGAGGAACTGGTCGCCGGCGCCTCCCCCGTCGAGGACCTGCGTCGCGGCGGCGACAGCCTGGCCGCACTTCTCTACACCGGCGGCACCACGGGTCTCCCCAAGGGGGTCGCGATCAGCCACCGCGGGCTGATGGCCTCCACCTTCGGCGCCCAGCTCGCCGGCCAGGCGGCCAAGCCGGGCGGCGTGAACCTCGTCATCGCTCCTCTGTTCCACATCGCCGCCATCGCGAACTGGAACGGCCAGAACATCATGGGCGGCACGCACATCATCTGTCCGGCCTTCAGCCCTGAAGCATTCTTCGCAGCCGTGGAACAGCACCGGGTGACCAGTACCGGCCTCGTCCCGGTCATGATCCAGATGCTGTGCGACCACGCTTCCGCCGGCACCCGGGACCTCACGAGCATCGAGTCGCTCGCCTACGGCGGCTCCGCGATCAGCGAGGCGCTGCTGCGGCGCGCGATGGAGGTCTTCCCCAGGGCCGCGTTCACACAGGGGTACGGCATGACCGAGACCGGGGTGCTCACCATCCTCGGGGGCGACGAACACGTCCGTGGCGGAGACCTGCTGCGCGCGGCGGGTCGGCCGATCCCGCACACCGACGTGCGGATCGTCGACTCCGACGGCCAGGAGGTACCGACGGGATCCGTCGGCGAGATCACCACCCGCGGTGAGCATGTGATGCTCGGCTACTGGAACCGGGCCGAGGAGACCGCGGCGGTGTTGCGAAACGGTTGGATGCACACGGGGGACGCGGGCTTCCTCGACTCCGACGGCTACGTCCATGTGGTCGACCGGATCAAGGACATGATCGTGACAGGTGGCGAGAACGTCTACTCCGCCGAGGTCGAGAACGCCATCTCAGCCCATCCCTCTGTTGCGGCCTGCGCCGTCATCGGCATCCCTGACGACCTGTGGGGCGAGCGCGTTCACGCCGTCGTCGCCCTCAAGCCCGGTACGTCCGCCACGGAGGAGGAGATCCGCGCCCACGCCAGGAACCTGATCGCCGGCTACAAGACCCCACGCACGGTCGAGTTCGTCGACGCCCTGCCCGTCTCGGCCGCAGGAAAGATCCTCAAGCGCGACCTCCGCAGTGCGCTGACGAACGCCGAGGCTCAATGAGTGGGCCACCGCCGGCAGACTCGTCCAGGACACGGCCAACCCCTGGGCGACGCTCTACCTCTCCAGCTCCCCGCACGTATCGGTATCCGTGGCCGCCTGCCGATTACATCGCCCTGGTCGGGGCTCAGTTCATCGGCCCCGCATCGGCGACCGGCTCGCCGACCAGTTCGGGCAGCGTACGGTGGCCCGCACCGGACGGGCTCGTCGCCGACGGTCACGATCGGTGAGCCAGCTCGCCGCCGCCACGGGCCATCGGTCAGGAGGCCCACTCCGTGCCGACCAAGATCCGGGCCATACCCGGACCAGCCGCCTGCAGCTTGGCAGAATCGTGGCCGTTTCCGCTGGTCAACGGCCACGCGAGGCGTGTACCACCAGCACACGAAGAATCTGCTGGTCAGCTACTCGCCGAAGAAGCTTGGGTTCTTCTGAGCCTCTTCGCGGGAGGCGCGTCAGGTGAGGCTGCACGAGGTGGCCGAGATCGCAGGCACGGGGCGGCACTGAAATGGACGGCACGTGATGCCCTCCCGCACCGCGCCGGCTGTCCCGGCGGCGGAACAGGTCCGAACCCGCGCTGCCGCGGAAGCCCTCAATCGGCCAAGTCCGTTCCGGCTTGCCAACTTCAGGGTGGGACGGGGGCGCGGTGCGGGTCGGTACCTCAGACAAGCATCGCCCCCCCTCACCGGCTCATCCTCCTCACCCGCACGCCAGTCCGCTTCTCCGTCGTCGCTGCCAGGACGGCTGCTGTCGTCCCGGCGATGCCGAGAAGGAGAGGCAGGCGCGTACTCGGTGCGGGCGGCGAGAGTGGAGGCGAAGAACAGTGCGTTCAGGATGCCGGTGAACGCGAACGCGGACACAGACAGCGCGAAGCTGTGACTCATCGCGACCGTTCCGAGGCCGACGCCTACGCACAGGGCCAGGCGGCGCATGAGGCGGTCGGGGTCGCCGGTGAGCGGGGAAACCATGACCGTCACCGGGCCGACGAGGTTGCCCAGGCCGTAGGCAGCGGTCGGAACGGCCGCCGCCTGCGACCAGTACCAGTCGACTCCGAACCGCTGCTCGATTACGGCGGTGTGGGGTGGCCCCGCTCGGATCCGCCGCGGTTCGCCAATGAGATGCGGACGCTGTCCCGTCCGGGCAGAGTGGGAAGGACCTGTTCGTACCGAGGTGGTCCCCTGTGGTCCCGCGTGCTGGAGACCGGGACGAAGTGATGCGAGGATTGTCGTGACGTCGGAGTGATCGATGTTCCGCAGACGGCCGGCCGACACCAGCGAGGACCTTCTGGTCCGGCTCGGGTCGCTGACCGCCAGGGCGCGGGAGTTGGCCAAGACGCAGCGTTCCCGTGTCGAGCTCGCCGTGGCCCTGCAGCGCGGCATGCTGCCCTCGGACCTGCCCAGTTTTCCGGGCGCCCGGCTGGCCGTCCGCTATGAGCCCGCCAACCACGGACTCAACGTCGGCGGTGACTGGTACGACGCTTTCTCCCTGCCCGGCGGGCAGATCGGCATGTCCATCGGTGACGTGCAGGGACACAACATCGAGGCCGCCGCCTTCATGGGACAGGTCCGCGTGGCACTGCGCGCGCTGGCCTCCGTCACCGGAGACCCGGGAGAGCTGCTCGGTCGCACCAACGACCTGCTCATCTCTCTGGGCGCCGACCTCTTCGCCACCTGCACCTTCCTGCGGCTCGACCCCGCTGCCGGCACCCTGGAGTGCGCCCGGGCCGGTCACATCCCCTACATCTGGGCCACCACCGACGGCCGCTCCGGCATCGACGACAGCGAGGGCGGGCCTCCGCTCGGTGTGCTCCGCGGCGTCGACTACCCGGCCACGCGCCACCGGCTCACCGCCGACGGTGTCTTCGTCCTCCTGACCGACGGGGTGGTCGAGGGGCCCTCGCTCCACGTCGACGAGGGTCTGGACCGGGTGACGAGGCTCGCCGGGATCACCGCCGTCGCCGGGCTGGACGTCGACGCGCTCGCCACCGCCGTCATGAAGCTGGCGGCCACGGTGGGGCACGAGGACGACGCGGCCGTCCTGGTCGTCGGCCATGACGGCGGTCCGGCCCGGCCGGCAGCCAGGGAGTGAGGGGAGGGAGCTCTCCTCGGACCGGGTCGGTCCTCGGACCGGCCCGGGCCCGTGCCGCACGGCGGCGCCCGACACGCAGGGGCCATGCCCGGTCGTGGCGGCCCGGCCGGTGTCTGATGGCTGACGTGTTGGATACTCGGCAGTTCCAGCCCTCTACGGAGGCGGCTCTGATGTCGCTGGCCGTGGCGGTTTGCTACTACGCGGCCGGACGACTCGGCCTGATGGGCCGCCTCGTCGTCGAAGGCGTGGTGGCCACCCCCATCTGGCCGCCCACCGGCGTCGCCGTCGCCGCCCTGCTGCTGCTCGGCGCGCGGGTCTGGCCTGGGATCGCCCTCGGCTCCTTCCTCGTCATCGCCTCCCTCACCACTCCGGGACCCACCACAGTGGTCACCGTGGTCAGCAACACCGTCGCGCCGCTCTGCGCCTTCCTGCTGCTGAGACGGGCCGGCTTCCGGCGCGACATGGCGCGGCTGCGGGACGGACTCTCCCTGGTCTTCCTCGGCGGGTTCGGCGCCATGCTGATCAGCGCGACCGCGGGGGTCGGACTGCAGGTGGCGAAGGGCTCCCTGGACAAGAGCGAGTTCTGGCCCGTCTGGCTGGCCTGGTGGGTGGGCGACACGATGGGGGTGCTGCTCGTCGCCCCACTCCTGCTCGTCCTCGCGGGGCCGGCCGGACGGTTCCGGGTACGGCGCTGGAAGGAGGCGGCCTTTCTGGGGCTGACGACCCTGGTCCTCATGCCCATGGCCGTGCTCAGCCCGATGAGCATGCTCTTCCTCGTCTTCCCCCTGTTGATCTGGGCAGCGCTCCGCTTCCAGCTCGCCGGAAGCATGCTGTGCGCGCTCTTCGCCTCCGTGCTCGCCACCTTCGAGGCGACCTCGGGGCGGGGCGCGTTCCTCCACCTGACGGACGTCGAGATCATGGTCAAGCTCCAGGCGTTCAACGGTTCCGCCGCCCTGACCGCCCTGCTTCTCGCCTCCGTCATCACCGAGCAGCGTGCGACCCGCCGGTCGGTGCGCCGCGCCTGCCAGGAACTGGCGGAGGTCCTGGAGCACCTCGCGGCGGGCGAGCCCTCGCCGGGTCCGACCGGCACCGCCGAGAGCCGGGAAGCCCCACCTGGCGGGCACCGGAATCCGTGATCCCCGCGCCGGAGCCGGCGCGGGGATCAGGAGCCGTACAACGACTGCAAGGCATGGGAACTGTCCGGCGCTCACCAGCTGGTGCGCGATGGCGTTGGAGATGCACGGTCCTGAGCCGGCAGCCTGTTCCGTGAGCGTCCGGCGGGACACGTCGAGCTGGGCCGTGGCCTGGAGCTGACCCGCGTCCCAGGCGGCAGCCGTCTGTTGTCGGCCGGCCTCCCAGGCGGCAGCGGCCTGCCGCTCCCCCGCCGCCCACGCGGCCGCTGCCTGCCTTTTGGCGGCAGCGAGGGCGAACACCCCCGTCAGCGATCCGCCGCCGATTGCGGCCCCCGCGGCGACGAGAGCCGTCAGCACGGCGTCGTTCACGTCGGACGCCCGGCGTCCCGCCCGGCCCGCACGTCCTGCATCTACCTGCTCACCCGCAAGGCCGACGGGTGTGCAGGTCCCTCATTCTGCCCAGCCGGACCCTGGGACGAGTGGTCCCCCGGGCGAGCGGGGGTGCAGGGATCACAACTCACGGTTCATCTTGGGCATCAGGGGGGGCGGGGCTCAGCGTCCATCGGCTTTCGGTGCGAACTGCTCCCGCATGGCGGTCGCTCTTCGGGGCCAGGGACGAGACCGACCAAGATCCGGGCCCGTGTACCACCAGCACACGAAGAACTCCTGCCCTCCTGGAGACGGTGCTGGACGAGACGGACGAGTGGCCGGGCCGTCCGGACGAGCCGCTGAACCTGGCGATGTCCGAGGACGCCGATCGTGATGTCAACTGGACGGGCTTCGACGACGCCCACCCGGACACCGAGGCCGCTCGCCGCGACCTCGGCGCCCGCCTGGTGGCCGCTCCGGCTCCGATGCGGGGGGACCGGACCTGTCCGCCGTCCACGGTGTTCGCGGCCTACAACCGATACGCGGGACAAAGGAAACGCAGGTGTGGCCCTTTGCGGACCACGGAGGAGCCAGGGGACTCACTGGGCCTTCGAGTGTCGCCGCAGGCCGACCCCGCACGCCGCCAGGCATGTTCGTCGTGGACGCGGCGACATCGCGGTACGTCAGTGCCGGCAGGACAGCCGGACGTGGAGCAGCTCGGTCCGCAGTGCGGGTGTGCCGTCGACCGGTGCCGGGTTCTCCGCGGTCGGCTCTATGCCTCCTGCGGCGACCTTGTCGAGTGTCGCCAGACCGGCGGGGCCGACCGTGCCGAACACCGTGTAGTTCGGTCGCAGTGCGGAGTCGCCGTAGACGACGAAGAACTGTGAGCCGTTCGTGTTCGGGCCGGCGTTGGCCATCGCCAGCAGGCCGCGTCCGTAGAGCCGTCGCGTGCCCGTGGGGTCGGTGGCTGCGGGCGGCAGGTCCACCGGCAGTTCGTCCTTGTACTTGTACCCGGGCCCGCCCTCACCGGTGCCGGTCGGGTCGCCGCACTGCAGGACCTTCAGCGTCGGGTACGCCGTCAGGCGGTGGCACACCGTACGGTCGTAGAAACCGTGCCGTGTCAGGTGCAGGAAACTCTGGACCGTGCACGGCGCCTTGGCCCGGTCCAAGCGCAGCGGTAGCGGGCCCTGACTGGTCGGAACAGCCAGGTCGACCGCGCCACGATCAGGGGTGCGCCGTGGGTCGGGCGGCAGCGGGACACGGCGCGCCGGCGGCTCGTCCGGGGTCTGGCTGTACTGGCAAGGACCGTGCGTGGTGCGCGGCGGAGCGCTGTCGGAAGCGGTGGCGACACTTCCCCCGGACACCACTAACGCCGCGGCCGCGAATGCACTGATCAGTGCTCGTCTCATCTTGCACGCCCTCCCGATGATCTCCAGGTCTTGGAGCGGTCGCAGTCTAGGGCGTGGTGTGGCCTGCGGGAGTGGGATTTCCGGCCGATCAGCGTGACCAGAGCCCCATCATTCAGGCGACACGTCCTTGGCCTTGCCTGGGACCGCTGGGGTCCGTACCGAACCGACGGCAATGCAGGAACACGCCGCGAGCCATGCCCAGCTGTGGGTCATCCCGTTCGCCGGGGGCCGGCTGAACCTGCCAGGAGCCGGTCACGAACGCACAACAGCGCGGGAGGCATCTCCTTGATCTTCCATGCAGCCTTACCGGCCTCCCCAGCCGTGGGGAAGGTGAGGAGGGTGAACCCGACGCGGGTGCTGTCAGAGTTGCCACGCCCCTCCATGCCCTGGTGCCCAGCGGCCTGGATCCCGGGGCAGGGCGACGAGATCTGCTTCTCGCAGTACGTGGCCGCGGCTCCGCCCTGGATCACGAAGGGCTCGCCCCCGACCATGGCGTCGCCGACACTTCTGTCGGACGGAGCGCGGCTGGAGGCCCGTGGCGTGCACCCGGACCGGGGATGGCTCTGGGCCTTGCGGGGGTGGCTCCCCTCGCACGACTCGGATCCGTACCGACGACCGATGACCCCCGGTACCACGCCATGAGCGAGACATACCGGTCATTCTCCGACGAGCAGCTGATCTGCGGCGCCCAGATGCAGGTGGACGTCCCCGACCGGGACAGCGCCGTACGGGCGCTCTGCGTGATCAACCCCGGGCTTCCGCCTCTTCCGGCGCTGTCCGCGAGCTCTCCGTACCGGCTCGGAGCCGACACGGGTCACGCGAGCCGGCGCAGCATGATCTGGCAGCGCCGGCCCACCTGCGGACCGCGGTCGACGAACTGATCGCCACCGGCGTCATCGGCGACTGTGGAACGCTCTCCTACGACGCCCGCCCCTCCGCCCACCTGCGCACGCTCGAACTGCGCATCTGCGACGCGTGCCCCCGCGTCGAGGCCGTGGTGCTGATCGAGGCGCTGTTCCGGGCCGGCGGGCGACGGGGCGCGGGATCCACGAGGAACGTCCAGGTCACAGTGACGGCGCACGACGCCGCGAGGGCGTACCCACGAGTTGCAGGGTCTCGGATGTCGTGCCCGAATGTCACGGTCGATGTCGCACGGATACCGGATCCGATGTCGCGGTGCGACCCCGTTGTGCTGTGCCGGGGAAGTGGCGCGATGAGTTTCCGGCGGTTGTGCGGTCTACCCGTAGACGAAGGGAGCACACCATGCGCAAGATCATCGTCTGCACGTTCCTGACGCTCGACGGCGTCATGCAGGCACCGGGCGGTCCGGACGAGGACCCGGAGAGCGGCTTCCAGCACGGCGGCTGGCAGAAGCCGGTGGACGACGACGAGGTCGGCGCGGCGATCGCCGATTGGTACGAGCGCTCCGACGCGATGTTGCTCGGGCGCAAGACGTACGAGATCTTCGCGTCGTACTGGCCGACGGCCGATCCTGAAAACCCGTTCACCGAGCGGATGAACAGCATGCACAAGTACGTGGCGTCCCGGACCCTGACGTCCGTCCAGTGGCAGAACTCCGCACTCCTGGAGGGCGACACCGTCGATGCCGTACGGGCGCTGAAGGCGTCCGACGGCGGCAACATCAACGTTGTCGGCAGCGGCGACCTCGCCCAGACCCTCATGCGGCACGGCCTGGTCGACGAGTACAGGCTGACCATCCACCCGGTGATCATCGGCACAGGCAAGCGGCTGTTCGCCGATGGCGCGATCCCCACGGCGCTGGAGCCGGTCAGCGTCTCGACGACGAAGGGCGGCACCGTGGTCGGTGTCTACCGGCCGACCGGCCAACCGAGCTACGACAGCTACTGACGGTGGTTGCTGCGGTTTCTCCGCCGACGACCACTGGCGGACACACGCACTGCAGCAGAGACTGCGGAAGAGGGCGCCGCGTCGTCTCTCCGTGCACGTGATCACCCGACGTGCCGAAAGGGGCTGGGTTCTTCCGGACCCCCAAGCCGAGCTCCCTGGCGCGGCTCAGCGTCCCTCGTCCTTGGTGCGAACGGCTCCCGTGGGGTCTCCCTCGAGTGGCGAAGAGCCCGGACCGATAACCCGTTCGGCCCAGGTCCGCTGGGGGGCCGCACAGCGGAGTCCTCGCAGGTCGGGCCCGGTGCAGAAGCCGTCAGGAAAGGACGGTGGAGACCTTGCGGGCTGGCAGCGCACGATGGCCGGCCGTTTCCTGGCAGCACGTCCGTCAGGAGACAGGAGGAACTCATGGCCAAGCAGGGCAAGGCGAGGTCCGCCTCGCTGAACGAGGTCAAGGCGAGCCTTGAACGGGCCTCCGCCGACGTCGACCGTGTGTTGAGGCTGCAGGGGATGCAGCCAGAAGGGGGTGCTGCCACCCCCGCCGTCGCCGGTTTCCACAGCACGCAGTCGATCGGCTGCAGCACGTACAGCGTGGCATGCAGCCCTGGCGGCGGAACGGTGCAGATGTGACCGCGGAAGGATCGCAAGCCGGCCGGGGCCCCTCGCGGGGCCCCGGCGGATGAGTACCCGTGGACCGCCAGGCGGCCCTGGCTGCCCACCACCTCTTCGGCCTCGCCGACCCCCGGCATTACGAGCCGCTGTCCCGCAGGGCCATCACCCCCGAGTACCGCGACGTGCTCCGCCGGCTGCTGCCGGACGCCTGGGTTCTGGAGCGTGGGGACGTCTGGCTGCACGCGCGGAGGGCGCCGGGATCCACGGGGCGGTCGGCTCCGCCGCCCACCCAGGGCTTCAAGATCCATGTCTCCTCCGCCCCCGAGCACGCCGTCCGCCTGTTCGAACTCGTGGTCCCTGTGTGCGTGTCGTACCGCGTCGAATTCAAGGCCGCCGCCGACCCGGTGATGCTGGCCGTACTCAACTCGAAGACACAGCAACGCGGTTTCTCCGGCAAGTTCATGACGCTGTACCCGCCCGACGAGCACGTCTTCGCCGAGCTGATCGAGACCCTGTACCAGTGCACGGCCGACGAAGCCGTCGAGGGGCCGTACATCCTCTCCGACCGGCGCTACCGGGACAGCAGGGTGCTCTTCTATCGTTACGGGGGCTTCCGGCCACCACGGCGACTCAACATCGACGGCACGCAGAGCACGTTTCTGGTGGCGCCTGACGGCTCGTACGTGGCCGACGAACGGCTGCCCCTCTTCCGGCTGCCGCCCTGGGTCCGCGACCCCTTCGCCGAGGAGCCGGCTGAGCGACCGGCGTCCGAGGCAGCGGGGTCCGGCACGGAGTCCGACGTCGACTCCGACGGCACACTCCTCCACGATCGCTATCTCGTCGAGGGCGCCCTCGCCTTCTCCAACGTCGGTGGCGTCTATCACGGCACCGACCGGCTCACCGGGGATCCGGTCGTCGTGAAGGAGGCCCGGCGGCTCACCAACTGCTGGACGAGCGGAGACCGCACGGTCGACGCGGTCGACATGCTGCGCCACGAGTACGAGGTACTGCGCCGACTGGAGGGCTTGGATTCCGTCCCCCGGGCGGTGGACCTGTTCCGGGAATGGGAGCACACGTTCCTGGTGGAGGAACGGCTGGAGGGTGTCGCGTTCCACGACTTCTGGGCGCGCGACGAGGTCATCCTCGCCCCGTACATCCGACGGGAGGGAAGAGTGGACCGGTTCGTGCCCCTGTTCCAGGAGGTCGCCGGCCGCCTGATCCCCATGATCGAAGAGGTGCACGCCCGCGGTGTGGTCCTCGGCGACCTCTCGCCGAACAACGTCCTGATCGACGCCGACACGCTTCGGATGCGGTTCATCGACTTCGAGAGCGCTGTCCACGAGGACGACGAGGCGGTGATGCTGTCCTACGGGACCCGCTGGGGCACGCCCGGCTTCCTTCACCCGGACCGCTCCTCGCGCAGCCGGCTCCTCCCCTGCGACGACTGGTACGCCGCGGCCATGCTGCTCTACAGCACCGTCGTGCCCGCCACCGCGTTCTTCGGCCTCAACCCCGGGGCGAAGGACCTCTTCCTCGACGAGCTCGTCGCCCTCGGCGTCCCCACGCAGGTGAGGTCCGTCGTGTCGTGCCTGGCCGCCGCCCGGGTCGACGAGGCGAAGAGAGTCCTGGCCGACTGGAAGGACGGATGACGCCATGACGCCTCTGGTGACGGAAAGGCGTGGGTCCGGGGACGGTGTCCCGGCCCGTCCTGACGCGGAGGTCCGGCGCACCGTCGACGGGATCGCCGACCTGCTGCTCCGTACCTTCGACGAGCGGCGCAGCGATCGCCTCTGGCCCGCCGACTACATGGTCTTCGCGACCAACCCCCTGAGCGTGGCCTACGGCGCCTGCGGGCCCGCGCTGCTGCTCGGTTCGAGAATGCTCGGCCGGGCGGCGCCGGCGGCCGGGCTGCCGCCCGAGGTGGCCGCCTGGATGCTGGGGCGGCCGCTGGACAACGACACCTATCCGCCAGGGTTGTACGTCGGCTTGGCCGGCATCGCATGGGCCTTCCACGACCTGGGCTGGGAGGAGCGGGGCGAGGCCGTGATGACCCTGCTGCGCTCCTCTTCCCTGCTGTACGACGATCCGAGTGTGTTCCTCGGCGTCGCCGGATGGGGGCTCGCCTCGCTGCGCTTCCACGCGCGGACCGGGCAGCAGCTCCATCTCGACCGTGCCGTGCAGGCGGGCGAGCACCTCCTCGGAACGGCCGAGCACGAGGGCGACACCTGCTCGTGGCGGTCCTCTCTCGACGGTCTCGTCCATTACGGGTACGGCTACGGGGCGAGCGGCATCGCCCTCTTCCTCCTCCACCTGTACCTGGCGACGGGCGACGAGCGCTTCCGTTCGTACGCCGTACGGGGTCTGGAGTTCGACCTGGGCCGTGCGAGCGAGAGCGGCCTCGGCCTGCAGTGGCAGCGGGTCGAGGGCGACCCCGTGGTGTACCCGTACTGGATCCACGGAGGCGCGGGGGTCGGCAGTGTGCTGGTCCGGTTCCACCGGCTGCTCGGCGACGAGCGGTACGGCGAGCTCGCCCGGCGGGTGGCTGACGACACCTTCGTCACGTATTCCTACGCGCCCGGTCTGTTCGAAGGCCTCGCGGGGATCGGCGAGTTCATGCTGGACATGTATCGCTGCACCGGCGATGAGGAGTATCGGGACAGGGCCTGTGCCATCGCCAGGACCGTCCTGTGGTTCCGGGTCGAGGAGGAGGGCGGGATCGCGTTCCCTGGCCGTTGGCTGAACCGAATCGCCCACGACTACGCGACCGGCTCGGCGGGCATCGGCATGTTCCTGTCCCGGCTGGTCGCCCCCGGCGAACGTGCCTTCGTGGATCTGTGAGGGCTCGGCGGCTGCCCGAAGGCCCCGCCGAATCCCCGCGACCGCGGCACGCCTCGGTGAGCAGGATGGGAGACTCCTCCCTGACCCGACCGCTGTCGGGCCGCGTGCCCCGGCCGGCCAGAACCCGCGGTGGGCTCGGTCCTGAACCACGGGTCGAGGTGTCCCACGACTTCGCGGTCGATGTTGTGGGCTTGTCCGACGAGACTGGCAGGCAGCCGTCCGTTTACACGGCGATGCGCTGAGCCACCACGGCCCACTCGTCCGAGCCGGCATCGCCGCGGCGACCGCGCCGGGGGCTGTGATGCGGAACTCGGCCCGATCAGTCTCGCCGTAGGTCATCAGGTCGCGGCCAGCCAGGGATCCCAGTGATCGTCGACGGCCGAGTGGATGTAGCTGTAGCCGATCACCGGCATGCGGCTCTTGCGCTCGGTCGTGGTGGCCTGACGACTGCGGTCGCCGACGGTCCTGCCGACGGCTCGCCGGCCGCCGCCGGCGGGGATGTTGCCGAGCTTCTTGATGTCGACGTGGACCAGCTCGCCGGGCAGACCCGAGCCTCGAGGGCGACGGGAAACCGGTGCGGGAGTGGGTGAGGCCGGCTGGAACGATCGTGCGGGCCCGCGTCGCCCTCGGCCCGCCGGCGGCGGACCCGTTTATGAGCCGGGGGACGGGATATGCCCATCTCCGCGGCCACGTGCGCGACCGGTCGGCCGGACAGGACACGTTCGACCAGCAACCGCCTGCCGTGAATGGTCAGCCGGGCATGACGGTGGGACGCGAAGACCTCCGTGTGCGGTGAGGCTAGACACCTCCACCACACCGGAGGTCTTCGCCATGATCAAGACCAGGCAGCGTTGACAACGCTCGTGATCAGTACACCTAGTCACGGGGCCGCCGCTTGAGTTCAGCAAGCTGGGCGGTGAGGGTGCGCACGAGACCGCTGGGCGAGTCGTCGGGCGGCTGCCTGGCCGGTCGTGGCGGGCGGTTTCGCTGCTGGGACCTCGGCTGCTCGACGCGCCGGCGGATCTCGGTGCGCCGGTTGAGGAAGTCGAGCGAGACATCAGCGGTCTGGGCGAGGCCCCGGAAGGTGATGGGCTGTCCGCGGCGTTCAGACGCCCGTGCCTTCCGAATGCGGTGGGGCGCGGAGGGCGAGGATCGCCATGTCGTCGTGGCCGTCGCTGGGGTGGTGGTCGGCGAGAGCGTCGACGAAGTCCTGCAGGGGCAGGCCGATGTAGGCGATGGCGAGTTCGGCGAGTCGGTCCAGGTCGTCGTCGACAGTGCGTGCTCGGTGCTCGGTGGGTCCGTCGGTGTAGAAGACCACGGTGGCTCCTGGCGGCAAGGCATGGGTGTGGTCGGGGCGATGCAGTTCCATGCTCACGGCCAGCGGCAGGCCGGGCTCGGCGTGGAGGTACCGCGCCTTCCCGTCCGGGGTGATCAGGAGTGGGGGAAGGTGGCCGGCAGTGCTCCAGTGCAGCATCCAGCCGTTCTGCGCGGGTTGCAGCATCCAGCCGTTCTGCGCGGGTTCGATGCGCGCGAGACAGGCGGTGGTGACGGGCAGGTCGGTGATGGCGTGCAGGGTGCGGTCGAGCTGGTGGAGGATGGCGCTGGGCGGCCTGAGCCGGTCGTAGAGCAGGGCACGGAGCATGCTGCGGACCTGTGCCATGGCGGCGGCCGCGTGCAGGTCGTGGCCGACGACGTCGCCGATGACCACAGCGCAGGCGTTGTCGGGCAGCCAGATGGCGTCGTACCAGTCGCCGCCGAGATGGCCGGGGGCGGTGGCGGGGCGGTAGGCGGCGGCGCCGGTGAAGGGATGCAGGTCGGGCAGGGTGGGCAGCAGCAGGCGTTGAAAGTGCTCGGCGCTGCCACGGACCTGCTCGAGCAGGCGGATGTTCTCGATCGCGATGCCGGCGGCGCCGGCCAGGGTGACGATGACGTCCTCGTCCTCGTGGTCGAAGGGTCGCCCGTCACCGCGCTCGGACAGGTACAGGTCGCCGTAGATCGTGCCCCGCACGCTGATGGCGACCCCCAGCAGCGTGCGCATCGGCGGGTGGCCGGGCGGGAAGCCGACGGATGCGGGGTGCGAGGCGATGTCGTCGACCCGCAGCGGCTGTGGGTTGCGGATCAGGTGCCCGAGAACCCCGCGCCCGTGCGGCAAGTCGGTCCTGGCCAGGTCGGCGCGCTCGGAATCGGACAGGCCGACGGTGATGAACTGCTCCAGCTCCTGACCGGACTCGTCCAGGACGCCCAGCGCCCCGTAGCGGGCACCAGTCAGGTCCATGGCGGTGGCGACGACGCGGTGCAGCACCGCCGGCAGATCGTCCTCCCTGCTCAAGGCCAGCACCGCGTCCAACAGGCCCTGCAGCCGGTCCTTGGCCGTGGCCAGTTGCCGCAGCTTTTCCCGATCTCGTCCAGCTGAGCATCCAGCCGCAGCCCGGCTGTGCATCAGGAATCCGCGGTTGCCCCGACCTGTCTTCGCCTCCCGCCGTCACGGGCGTCCGCCTGCACGGTCTCCGGCTGCGGCGACACTCGACTGGACCAGGAGCCTCCTCGTCTCGTGCTACCCGAAGAAGCTCGGGTTCTGCGAGAGGACAGAGAGTGCTCTTGACCTGGTCATTCGCCAGATAGGTACGTTGGCCGGTCCTGCCGCTCGAGTCGGGTGCTCCCGGCTCGATGGCACCGTCCGTGACGCTCCTGTTGCGACCCGGACACCGGGCGGCTTCGGCAGCGGCCGAGATCGGCCGCCGTGGCCGATGAGACCGGCCGGCGGGGCCTGCGTCGTAGCCTTGTAACCGCCGCGGACGACCGGCGCGGCCTGGACGTCACCGGGCAGGAGAGCAGTATGGACAGCCCCCTCTGGCTCATCGTGGCCGTCGTTCTCGTGCTCGTGGTGGCGGGATTCACGGTCGTTCTGCTCATCCGCGTCTTCCGGACTCGGAGGTTGCTGCTGGACGCCGGTGTCCCGTTGCAGTCCAAGGCCCTTTTCTGGGCGTCGGTGGTCTACACGGTCTCACCGATCGACCTGATCCCGGACCCGGTCTACTTGGACGACATCGGCGTGCTCCTGGTCGCCCTGCGGGTGTTGCACGCGGCTGCCGCCGGCAACGGGGTGGGACCCGACGGGCTGCCGGAGGGTTCGAAGGACGTGAGCAGCGGTCCGGCGAGGCTGCGGCCGCCTCAGTGAGGGTCGATTCCCGTGGAGGTCTGCGCCAGATCGTGCGGTGCGCCACCCGGTGCGGCTGCTGCATCCGGTGGCCGACGAGCGGCGTCGCTCTCGTCGCGCCGGCCCCGGTGTCCGTACTCAGGAGGGAAGATTCTGTTCCGCCCAGACCACCTTGCCGTTCACGGTGCGGCAGGAGCCCCATCGGCGGCACAGCATGTTGATGAGCTGGAGGCCTCGGCCGCCCTCGTCGCTGAGATCCGCGTGCTGGATCTGGGGCAGGTCGGGGCCTGTGTCCGAGACCTCCACGACGAGGCGGTCGCCACGCAGCAGCCGGAGTCTGCCTGGGCCGTTGCCGTAGCGCAGGGCGTTGCCGACGAGTTCGGAGACGACGAGTTCGAAGACGTCGCCGAGCTCGGTCAGATCCCATGCGGCAAGCTGGTCCGTGACCAGACTCCGGGCCACAGACGCCGCTCGCCCTTCTTGCGGCAACTGCCACTCGCGCACATCGGCCGGGCCTTCCGAGACGGCCGTCGCGACGAGGAGCACGGCCTCGTCGAAGCGGGCGGCGTCGGCAGGAGCGCACCCGATCAAGCCGCCGCCTTCGAGTACCTCGGGGGCCAGGCCGCGCGCCGCAGAGCGCAGACAGTCCAGCTGGTGGTCGATGTCCGTGTGGCGGGACTTGACGAAACCGTCCGTGTACATGACCAGCTTGCCGCCACTCGGTACTTTCAGACGGATCGGGTCGTACGGGATGACTCCCGCACCGAGCGGAGCGCCGACCGGTACGTCCACGAACTCGGCGGAGCCCTGTCCGTCGAGGAGCAGCGGCGGCAGGTGTCCGGCACTGGCCAGCGTGTACGTGGAGTCGGCCGGGTCGAACACGGCGCAGAGGAAGGTGGCGACCTGCTCGTCCTCCAGGTCACGGGTGGCGAGGTCCAGCCGGGCGAGAACGCGCTCCGGGGCCATGTCCAGGGTCATCAGCGTGCGCGCCACCGTCCGCAGACGCCCCATGGTGGCGGCCGCGGGCAACCCGTGGCCCATGACGTCGCCCACCATGAGGGCCGTACGTCCGCCGGGCAGGGCCATGACGTCGTACCAGTCCCCGCCCACGCCGTGGTGGGCCGTCGAGGGCGCGTACTCCGCCTGTACGCGCAGCCCGGGCGTCACTGGGGTCACGCGCGGCAGCAAAGCGCGTTGCAACGAGACGACGTGCTCACGCTCGCGTCCGTACAGCCGGGCGTTGTCAATGTAAACAGCGGCCTGGGAGGCCAGTTGTTCCGCCAGTGCGAGGTCGGTGGAGGAGAACGGTGGTGCTCCGGGGCCGCGGACGAAGTCCGCGCTGCCGAGCAGTAGCCCGCGGGCGATCAGCGGGACGGCGAGGTAGCTGTGCACTCCGGCGGCTCGCATCTTCGCCGCGGCGCTCTCCGTCGGTGCGACCTTGAGGAAGTCGTCTCTCCTCATGCGGCTCACCAGCACCGGCCTGCCCTGTCGCAGGCAGTAGCGGTGGAGCAGCGTCTCGTGCGCCTCCTCGGCGCGAGCAGTGGTCTCGCCTACCGGGGTCGGCTCGAGGGACGCCAGCTCCTCGACGGCGCACAGCGCGGTGGCCCGCATGATCGGGGCGCCCGCACCCGTCCACCGTGCGCCCTCCTCGCCCCGCAGGACGCTCTCCAGGATGTCGACAGCGGCGCCGTCGGCGAAGCGTGGCACGGTGAACTCGGCCAGCTCCTGGGCAGTGCGTTCCAGGTCGAGGGTGGTGCCGATCCTGGAACCGGCGGAGTTCAACCAGGCGAGCCGACCGCGTGTGGTGAGCCGGTCGAGGGGGACCTCGCCGCCGCTCCGGGCGAGCCGCCTGCGGGCACCGGCCGGGCCGTGCGCCGGAGCGCTCTTACCGGCCGAGGCGCGGCCGGGCACGCGTCGTCTCCCCTCGCCGCCGTTCACTCTTTCGACCTCCAGGCAGGAACTCGATCGTTGCTCGTGCCCAGCATGCACCTTTTTCCGGCCGATCGGCTGGCTCCGGGGCGAGAGCTTGTCCGGGACGGCGAGGAGAAGGGGAAGGCAGCGACCGTGTGGAGGCGCAGCCGCTGGACAGTAGCCTCCGGTCCTCGGGCTTCGGCTCACGGTGACCGAGATCCGGGCCGGTCCCGGACCGAGCACCTGGCCCGGGCCCGCCTGACTGCTCTTCCCCTGGTCACGTGGCGCGCGGTTCACGTACCACCATCACACCAAGAATCTGCTGGTCAGCTACTCGCAGAAGCAGCTCGGGTTCTTCTGAGCACCTCCGGCAGGGCGGGCCAGGAGGATCTCGGCGAGGTGGCCGAGATCGCGATGGCCGTATGCGCCGCGACCGGTCGTGAGTCCCGGGGGCCAGGAAGGCGGCGCTCGTACCGGGGGCGAGTTCGCCGGGGACCGCGGCGGTCGCGCACGCCGACACGATCGCGGCGAATCCGGCTGCACCGCCCAGCTGCTGGTGATCTGAGTCAGAGATTCGTCGGCAGTAGGCGGCGAACCTCTGACTCAGATCACTTGCCCACGGTTGGGTCCATCGATCTGCCGGCCTTCGACTCCGGCACTGGGTAGATCGCCTGGCGGCGAAGCCAGAGTCGACACTCCGGGGGAACAGATCGAGGAGTGGCCCGTTAACGAGAACTCGTCAGCACGCTCGGACGCGGGTGGTAGTGCCGGAGCTGGAGGCTTTGACTTCCAGGACCGTGTCGCTGCATGGTTCGCTGTCGCCATCCTCGCTGGCGAGGCCGCAGCACCGGTGCAGGACCTGTGGACCGGTGCGGTCGAGCAGGTCGCGTGCGAGACCGGCGAGCCTGTCAAGGACTGCAGGGTACAAACCAACGATGGCATCACCCTGGCACTCCAGGCTTTCAGAGGCTTCCGGGGCAGTCAGGAACGACCTTGAACAGGCTCTCCGGCGGCTGAGGAACAGCTCGGTCGGGTTCCGACATCGCCGCTCTCCAGCTCAACGCAAGACAGGCGTCCTGCCGAGTCCGTCCCTGGCATCGGTGACGCCGACTCCACCGAACGGCCACAGGTGATCGGCGCCGGTCTCTCCCGGTCAGCCGGCGGAGCCGGCCGCCGCGAGGTCGAGGGCGATGTCCGTGATCATGTCCTCCTGGCCGCCGACCATCTTGCGCCGGCCGACCTCGACGAGGATCGCGCGGGTGTCGAGGCCGTGCCGGCGGGCGGCGGCCTCTGCGTGGCGCAGGAAGCTGGAGTACACGCCCGCGTAGCCGAGGGTGAGGGTCTCGCGGTCGACGTGGACCTCGCGGTCCTGCAGGGGGCGTACGACGTCGTCGGCGGCGTCCATCAGGGGGAACAGGTCGCAGCCGTGCTCCCAGCCCATCAGGTCGGCGACTGCCATGAGCGCCTCCAGCGGGCAGTTCCCGGCTCCGGCGCCCTGGCCGGCGAGGGAGGCGTCGACGCGGGTGACGCCGTTCTCCACGGCGACGACGGAGTTGGCGACGCCCAGGCCGAGGTTGTGGTGGGCGTGCATGCCGATCCCGGTGTCCGGTTCGAGGACGTCGCGGTAGGCGCGGACGCGATCACGGACGCCGTCCATGGCCAGGCGGCCGCCGGAGTCGGTGACGTAGACGCATCCGGCTCCGTAGGACTCCATCAGCTGGGCCTGGCGGGCCAGTTCGGCGGGTTCGGCCATGTGGGACATCATCAGGAACCCGGCCACGTCCATGCCCAGGTCGCGGGCGGCCGCGATGTGCTGGGCGGAGATGTCGGCCTCGGTGCAGTGGGTGGCGACGCGGACGGAGCGGATGCCGAGGGCGCGGGCCTGCCGCAGGTCGTGCAGGGTGCCGATGCCGGGCAGGAGCAGCGTGGTGGGCACCGCGCGTGGTGGACGCTGTCGCAGACGGCTTCGATCCACTCCCAGTCGGTGTGGGCGCCGACGCCGTAGGTGATGCTGGAGCCGGCCAGGCCGTCGCCGTGGGCGATCTCGATGGCGGCCCCGGCGGCGTCCAGCGCGGTGGCGATGGTGCGGGCCTGGTCGACGGTGTAGCGGTGGCGTACGGCGTGCGGCAGGGGCGCCGGAGGTGGCCGAGCGGTTCGGCCAGGCGTCCGAGGGGACGGGACCATCCTCCATGCACAAGCGCCGGTCGGCACCCCTACACCGCCGCGCCCCTCACCAAGATCCGGACCATACGCTGTCCGTCACTCCCAAGGGGTGGCTTCGCGCGGCCTACCCGCCGTCAACAGGGGGCGCGACGACCATCGGACGGGTGACAGGAGGCGCTCTCATCGGGAGAGAACGGCCTCCGCCCCTCGGAAGCCCTTCAGCGTGCCGTCACTCAGCGCAACAATCCATCACCTACTGTGATCACTCCTGCCGTCCATACGAACCCCAGTCCGTATGTCGAAGGAGCGCGCACCCATGTCCCGGTTCCGGATCGCCTGCGTCGTCGCGTTCGTGCTGAGCCTGCTCGCGCCCGTCGCGGAGGCTGGCGTCGGCCACGCCGGTGCTTCCGCCTCTCCGATGCGGTCGACGTGGTCGAAGCGCTGGCAGCCCGAGCCGGGCCAGCACCGGGGACGGCTCGTTCCCTCCGACGTTCCCGTTCCGCACCGCGAGGCCGCGTACCACCCGCCTGCGCGAACGCCCGCCGGCGTGGGCCCGTCCCCGCGCTCCGGCGCGTCGGACGCGCTCGGCCTGGAGAAGTTCCGTCAGTACACCCAGGTACCGGTCGGAGCGGGCGCCGCCCTCATGGTCGAGGCGGCGACCGGAAACGCCGTGCTCGGCTGGAACGTCTTCGCCCATCCGTCTCTCGGACCGGCGGCGTTCCTCCGGGTGACGTACAACAGCCTCGACGCCCGGGGCAGCACAGCGGCCGGACCCGGTTGGTCGGTCGCGGCCGCCGGTCTGAGCCGGCTCGGCACTCCGCTGGCCTTCGGACGGGCCGAACGCGCCGCGGCGGCTCTGCCCTCGACGGTCCGGCTCGTCGACGGCGACGGTACCGGACACGTATTCCGGCTCGACCGCCACGGCAGCAAAGATCCGGCCGTCTGGGACTACGCGCACCCGCCGGGCGTCCACCTCCACCTCCAGCCCACCGGCAGCAAGGACCGGGCCCGGGCCTGGTCGTTCACCCGCCCCGACCGCACCCAGTTCTTCTACGCCGTGGACGGACGGCCCACCGCGATCGTCGACCGCAACGGCAACACCCTTCGGTTCGCGTACGGCACCGGTCGGGACCGCACGCTGCACCAGGTCCGGGACGCCTCCGGACGCGTGGTGCTGACACTCGATCACCTTCGGGCCGGCGACGCGTACGACTTTCTCCCCGCGGGGGCGCGTTCTGTACGCACGGGCCGTGTGGCGGATGGGAGTCCGCACGTCGGCCGCCTCCGCGCGGTCGTCGACGTCTCCGGCCGCCGCGTCGAGTTCCTCTACGACGCGCAGGGGCGCCTGGCCCGCGTCACCGACGCCGCGGGCACCGGCGCGGAACGCTCCCTGACCCTCGCCTACCTCACCCATCGAGACGGCGCCGGGCCCCTCCTGCGGCAGGTGTCGGACCCGCTCGGCCATCCCACGGAGCTCGCCTACACGCAACCGTCCGCCGCCCCCGCCCGAGTGCGCGGCGTCGCCGACCGACGCGGCAGCACGTCCCGATTCGCCTGGGAGGCCACGAAACAGGACGGCCGGGCTGTCTCCCCGGCGAGCACTGCCGGAACCATGACCGTCACCGACGCCGCCGGGCACCCGACCGCCTACACCGTGGACGGATTCGGACGACCGTTGCGCGCCCGCGACGCCAAGGGCGGCATCACTCGGCTCGGCTGGGACACCGACCACAACGTCGTCGAACAGCGCGAGCCCAACGGCGCACGCACGACGTGGACGTACGACCACGCCACCGGCTACCCGCTGACCATCACCGATCCCGTCGCCAACGCCGGCGACAAGTCCTCGACCGGCCTCAGCTACCGCACCGCGCTCGGCGGCCATGTCGCCGACCTGGTCGAGAAGGTGACTCCGGAGGGCCGGCGCTGGACGTTCGGCCACGACGCCGCGGGCAACCTCGTCCGGATTACCGACCCGCGCTGCAACGCGGAGGGCGGGAAACCGGACCGCTGCACCGCGCGCAACGTGTACGACGCGGCGGGCCGGCTGCTGGAGAGCGTGGACGCACGCCGCAGCAGCACCAGGTTCGCCGACCACGACCCGACGGGCTCGCCGCGGCGCATCATCGACGCCCTCGGCCACACCACATCGTTCCGGTACGACGCGGTCGGCAACGTCCTCTCCGTCACGGACGCGGCCGGGAGCACGAACACCTACGGCTACGACGTCCGCGGCCGCCCGCTGGAGACCCGGCAGCCCGTCGACCGGGAAGCCGGCCGTTACGCAGTAACCCCTCCCCCCGTCTACGACCGCAACGACAACGTGCTCCGTTCCACCTCGGCGAGCGGCGCCGTCACCACCCTGGAGTACGACTCCGGGGACCTCATGGTCTCCGCGCGGGAGCCCAAGGACCGGACGGAGGATCCCGAAAGGCTCACCACCTACGCGTACGACCCGGTCGGCAACCTGGTCCGCAGCACCTCGCCGAAGGGTGCCCTCACCCCCGGCCCCGACGACTTCACCACCCGCATCACCTACGACGAACTCCACCAGGTCGTCGAGCAGCGCGACGCGCTGGGGGGCCGGACCACCTTCCGTTACGACAGCGTCGGCAACACCGTCGCCCAGTGGGACCCGCGCACCAACACCCTGGAGGAGCCGCACGCGCCGACCACCCGCACCTCCTACGACCTCGCCCGCCGGGTCGTCGCCGTCACCGACGCGGCAGGGGCCACCTGGCGGCAGGTCCATGACCGGGACGGCCACGTCGTACGCACCATCGACGCGCTCGGCAACGAGACCGTCGCAACGCTCGACGCCCTCGGCGCCCCCGTCGAGGTCAAGGTGCCGCACCGGCGCGCAGCCGACGGCTCCGTCGAGCACCGCACGACCCGCTACGTCTACGACGAAGCCGGCAACCGTACGAAGGTCTACTCGCCCCGGGCCGTCGCGGAGGACAAAGAGAGCCTCGCCGAGGTCTCGGTGTTCGATGCCCTCGGCCGTCTGGCGGAGCGTCGCCTGCCCTACGACCCGTCGCACCCCCGGGTCGACCGCCCGGACGTCCTGACCTACGCGTACGACCCGGTCGGCCGTCTCGTCCGGACGGGCGCACCAGCGCCGCAGGGCGGCCCGTCCCTCGAGGAGACCGTCTTCACCCACTTCGACAACGGCTGGGTCCGGACGAGCACCGACCCGTGGCAGGTCCGGACGGAGTACGACTACGACCCGGTGGGCCACCAGACGAGCCGCAGGCTCACCGGGGACGGCGGCTCCTTCCGGGAGATGCACTGGCAGTACGCGGCCGACGGACGCATCCTGAGCCGTCGGGATCAGGGCGCGCCGGTCGGGTCGGACACGGTCCTCGTCGACGACGCCGATCTCGGCCGCACGACCGCCACCGGGGGCTGGGACCCGCAGGCCACCGGGGGCTGGGGCAACCGCTTCGTACGCCACGAGCCGGGCGCGGGCCACGCCGCCTTCGTCTGGAACGCCCTCATCCCGACCGCCGGTTCGTACGAGGTGTTCGCCCATGTGCCCGTCGGCGCGACGGCGGCACGCGCCACGTACACCGTCGAACACCAGGGCGGCACGGCCACGGTGACGGTGGACCAGAAGCAGGCTGCGGGGACCTGGGCATCGCTGGGCCGCTGGGCCTTCGACGAGGGGAAGCTCCGGCGCGTCACCCTCGCGGACGCACCCGACGACGCCGTGCTGGCCGACGCCGTCCGGCTCGTCCGTGACAACCCCGGTGTCGAGAAGGACCGGAAGGCGTTCCGCTACGACTACGACCCGGACGGCAACCTCGTCGCCATGCACGACTCCGGGCCCGGACCGGGGATCGTGAAGTACGCCGTCGCCCACGACGAACTGGGCCGCCCCACGACCGTCGGCGAGTACGCCTCCCCAAGCGATTCGGAGCCTCGCCACACCACCACGTACCGCTACGACCCCAACGGCAACCCGACCCGGCGGACGTACGACGCGGAGGAGTCGACGTTCGCGTATGACGAACGAGGCCTGCTCCGCACCGCCGTCACCACGCCCGAGCCCGGCGGGGGCAGCACCACCACGACAACCTTCGCCTGGGACCTCCTCGGGCGGCTGGGCCGGCAGGTCAAGGACAACGGCAACGTGCTGCGGCACACGTACCACCTCGACGGCCTCCCCCGGCTGATCGAGGAGGAAAAGTCCGGCGGCGCGCTCGTCGCACGCCACGAGCTCGAGTACACCCCCGACGGCCATCGCCGCCGCGACGCCGCACGCACCATGGACGCCGACGACCACGGCGCGTACCGCGACGTCACCTCGACGTTCGACTACGACCCGCGCAGCCGGATCGAGAAGGTCGTCAAGACCGGGGACGACGGGGAACGCACCGAGGAGTACCGCCACGACGCCCGCGGCAACGTGGTGCACCGGACGATCGACCGCCGAACCACCACCTTCCGCTACGACCGCGACCGGCTGGTCTCGGCGAGCGCGGACGGCGCCACGGCCTCGTACCACTACGACCCGTTCGGCCGCCTGAGCCGGGTGACGCAGGCCGGTCACGAGACCGAGAAGTACACGTACGACGGCTTCGACCGGCTGGTCCGGCACTACGCTCCCACCGGCGTCGGCCTGCAGACGTCCCGGACGGAGTACACCTACGACCCACTGGACCGGCGCGTCACCACCAAGGCGAGGGGGAAGACGACCGTCTCCCACTACGTCGGGCTGACCGACCGGCTGTTGTCGGAGGAGGTCGACGGCACCAAGCGCACCCGCTACGAGTACGGGCCGGGCGGCGAGCGCCTCTCCCAGACGAAGCCGAGGACCGAGGGCGGCACCGAGCAGGAGACGACGTACTTCGGCTACGGACCGCGCGGTGACGTCGAGACACTCACCGACGAATCCGGCGACACGAAGGCCACCTACGGTTACACGGCCTACGGGCAGAACGACGAGAAGTCCTTCACGGGCGTCGACCGCCCGGACCCGACACGACCCGACAAGGAGCCGTACAACGCCCACCGGTACAACGCCAAACGGTGGGACGCGCGCACCGGGACGTACGACATGGGCTTCCGCGACTACCGTCCGGAGCTGAACCAGTTCCTCTCCCGGGACATGTACAACGGAGCCCTGTCCGACCTCCGCCTGACCACCGATCCGTGGACGGCGAACCGCTACGCCCTCGCGGGCGGCAACCCCGTCAGCAACGTGGAGATCGACGGACACGACTTCTTCGACTTCCTGGCGGACGTCGGCGAGATCGCCCTGGACACCCTGGAACTCGCCACCGACGTCGGGGAGGGCCTGCTGGGCGGCGCCGCCGTGGTGGGTGGCGGCCTGTTGATCGCGGGCGGCATGGCGGCCTGCGGCCTGAGCGTGCCCCTGCTCGCCACCGGCGTCGGGGCGCCGGTGACGGCGGGGTCGTGCGCCGCCGGTGCGGGCGGCGCGGCCGCCGGTGTCGGTATCGCGGGCATCGGGTTCGGCATGGTGATGCACGGCGGGTCCGAGTTCGGCTCCGACCTCAACCGCATGCTGTCGGATTCGAGGAGCCCGGGCGGCGGGGGCGGCAGGAGCGAACTGTTCCCCAACCGGATGGGGAATCTCGACGAGGAGCTGGCCACCGCCGAACGCCTCGGTGTACGCCCCGTCTCCCCCGGGACCCAAGGCTTCGACGAGCTCGTCCAGAGCGGCGAGCAGCTGAAATGGGCTGTGCTGGAGGATGGTCGCCTCGTCGCCATGCCGAAGTTCGCCCAGGGCCAGGAGATCTCGCACACGGTCCTCAGCGGAGGGGCGCCGGTGCGCGCGGCGGGAGAGGCGAGCATCGCCGGTTCGCGCGGCCAGTACTTCGGACTCGACATCACCAACCACAGCGGTCACTTCCAGCCGTCGATCGAAAGCCTGGAGATCGGCAAAGAGGCGTTCCGGAAGTTCGGGGTGGAATTCTGATGACCATGGCTCTGGGCATGCGCGAACTGAACGATCTCGAACCCTGGGAACTGACCGGGCGGCTCGGATCCGGGGAACGGATCGCGGTCGCCGGATCGCCGCACGAGCCGAGCTCCCTCACGAACGACTGGCTGGCCCTGATCTGGACGCTCACGCGGCGCGCGGTCGCGCACGCCGAGACGCGCGACGGAACGGACGTCCGCGACTACGCGATCGCGGTCGACCTTCTCCTGGACCGGGCCGAGGCATCGGGGGCGGTTCCGCACGACGAATGCCTCGTCCGCCGGCTGAACCTCACGTCGCTGCTGCTGCGGCTGCGCCCCGGGGACCTGACGCCCGGCGTCCGGCTCCTCGATCCCCAGCGCGCCGCCCGGACCTTTCTGGAGGAGGCGGGGATGGCGCTGTCCGAGGCGCGGTCCTCGGCGCGGGACTGGCGGGCGCGCTCGATGCCCGAGATCCGCGCGCTGCGACGGCTGAAGAACCTCCTCGGACCGATCGCCGACCTCCATCCGCGGATGAAGCCCGGACCGCTCGGTGAGGAGGTCGGCGCGTGGCTGGCACTGCTGCCGGAACTGCCGTGAGGAGATCACCGTGACGCGGCAACTGACACGAAGGAGGCGGAGCATGACAAGACGAACTGTTCGAGCGGCCCTACTGATCGGCATCATCGCGGCCGGGGCCGGCGCGACGGATACGGCCGGCGCGACGAGCGGGGCGGGCGGGATGGCGGACCGGGTACCGGCCGCCGTCGGCGGACCGATTCACGGGACAGCCCATTTCGCTGCCGCCGTCGACCAGGGACAGCGGCAGGTCTATGTCAGCACGGGCCCGTCCGACTCCGAGATCGACGTCTACGGGTACGACGGCCGGCTGCGGCAGACCGTGGAGCACCTGCCCGGGGCCTCCGGCCTCGTCCTGAGCGAGGACGGCTCGACGCTCTACGTGGCGCTCGCCGCCGCCGACACCATCGTCGCCCTCGACACCGCCACTCTCACCGAGAAGGCGCGCCACCCGACCGGTTCCCACACCTGTCCGACCCATCTCGTCCGCACCGGTACCGATGTCTGGTTCGGCTACGGATGCGACGCCTGGACGGGCGCGATCGGCCGGCTGGACGACACGCGACAGCCCGCGAAGGTGACGCTCGACCAGCAGGTTCCGCCCGAGGACCTCGCCACGGACCCGCAGAGATTCGAGCGGGCCCCGCTCCTCGCGACGAGCCGGCCGACGGCCGGGGCAGCGACGTCGGCGACCCTCGTCGCGAGCCAGCCCCACATCAGCCCGGTGAACATCCGGGTCTACGAGATGAAGGACGGCGCCCTCGTCCCGGGCGTCCGCGAGGACCGGGGCGGCAGCAACCTCACGGACCTCGCGGTGAGCCCCGGAGGGACGACGCTCTACACGGCCGCCGGATCGCAGGACCGCGTCGACGGCTTCGCGACCGCAGACCTGTCCGGCAAGGGGGTGTGGCACACCGGGCAGGCACCGACAGCGGTGGCCGCCTCCCCCGATGGCACCTACCTCGCGAGCGGCACGCACATCGCCCGGGTCAACGGCGCCTCGGTCGTCCTCCATCCTCTGGTCAACGGCGCACGAGCGGTCCACTACCGGGTCCCCCGCGACCACCGGCTCGCCGACCGCGGACTGTCCTGGTCCGCGGACGGCACGGTCCTGGCCATGGTCTCTTACGACGCCGAGGCGGATCGGGCCACCCTCTCGGTCGTCGAACCGAAAAGAGGCGCCTGAGCTGAGCTTTCGCCCGTCAGGCGCCTCGCGCTGCCGAAGCGGTCGCCGGCCGTCCAGTCCTCGCGGGCCTTGCGGATCTCGCAGTCGGTGCGGCCGACGAAGTTCCCACACGCGTGAGTCCTCAGGCATCGACGGGCCCCACGCGAAACGGCGCACGCTGCGGGCCGTCAGCCGGTACCGATCGCCACCCCGGCGTACGCCACCGCCGTCAGGGCCAGGACGGCGGCGGGCAGGGTCCGCACGGGCGGGTCGCCGTGGCGCAGGTGGACCACTGCGGCCGCCGTCATCAGCAGTGCCGGCCCGATGGCGGCGGCCACCCCGATGGGGCCGGAAGCCAGTCCGAGTACGAGCCCGACGGCTCCAGCCACTGCGCGGCTGTCATGTCGACCGGCCCCGGCGTTCGGCGCCCAGGCGGGCGAAGTAGTCGATGAGGTCGGGGGCGTCCACGGCTGCCGGGGTGACGACCTGCTCGACCGGGGCACCCTGAAGGAGGCGCTTGACGGGGACTTCGAGCTTCTTGCCGGTCCGGGTGTGCGGGATGCCGGGGACTTCCAGGATCTCGTCGGGGACGTGGCGGGGTGAAGCACCCGTCCGGATCGCCTCCTTGATCTTCTCGCGGAGCGGATCGTCCAGGGTCGCGTCGGCTGCGAGGACCACGAACAGCGGCATCCAGTAGCCGCCGTCGGGTTCTTCCGCGCCGATGACGAGGGCCTCGGTGATCTCGGGGAGGCGTTCGACGACGTCGTGGATGTCGGCGCTGCCCAGGCGTACGCCGTTGCGGTTCAAGGTGCTGTCGGAGCGGCCGTGGACGATCACGGAGCCGTGTCCGGTGACGGTGATCCAGTCGCCGTGCCGCCACACGCCGGGGTGGGAGGAGAAGTAGGCGTCGCGGTAGCGGGTTCCGTCGGGGTCGTTCCAGAAGTACAGCGGCATGGACGGCATCGGGCGGGTGACGACCAGCTCCCCGACCTGGTCCACGATCGGGACGCCCTCGGCGTCGTACGCGGCCAGGGCCACGCCGAGGTGGGGTGCTGAGAGCTCTCCTGCCCAGACCGGTGTGGTGGGGGCGCTGCCGGCGAAGCCGGAGACGACGTCCGTGCCGCCGCTGACGGAGGCGAGCAGGACGTGGTCGCCGACGTGGTGGCGGACCCAGGGGTAGGCGGAGGCCGGCAGGGCGGAGCCGGTGCAGCCGACTACGCGGATCGAGGACAGGTCGTGCGCCGAGGGGTCGATGCCGTACTTGGCCATGCCCAGCAGGTACTGGGGGCTGGTGCCGAAGACGGTCACCCGGTGGCGCGCGGCCAGCTCCCACAGGACGTCGAGCGTGGCGAAGGGGGCCGGGCTGCCGTCATAGGTGCACGTGGTGGCGCCGGTGAGCAGCGTGGAGGCGACCAGGTTCCACATCATCCAGTGGGTGGTGGTGTACCACAGCAGGCGGTCGCCGGGGCCGAGGTCGGAGTGCAGGCCGAGGGTCTTGAGGTGTTCGAGCAGGACGCCGCCGTGGCCGTGGACGATGCCCTTGGGCAGGCCGGTGGTGCCGGAGGAGAACACGACCCACAGCGGGTGGTCGATGCTGCACGCCGGGGAGGTGGAGCAGGGGCTGCTCTGGGACTACGAATGGAACCGCCTCGACGATCCGGCGCTTGCCGTCACCCACCTCCTTGACGACCCCACGGTGCTGGTCGTCCCCGCCGACTCCCCCTGCGCACGCGTCCCTCCGTGCGCCTCGGCGATCTCGCCGACCAGGAGTGGATCATCCGCGCCGACAACCATCCCGTCGCCGACGTCCTGCGCCGAAGCTGCCGCCAGGCGGGATTCGAACCGCGCATCGCCTACTCGTCGCACGACTACCAAGAGGCGCAGGCCATGGTCGCCGCCGGTCTCGGCATCGCGCTCGCACCCCGTCTGGCTCTCACCAGCCGACGCAGTGACGTACGCCTCCTGCCGTTCGCCTCCGACGTCCCGGCCCCCACCCGCCGCATCCTCCTCGCACGCGCCGCGGCACGCCCCGCCACCCCACCGGCCCAGGCGATGGCCCGCGTCCTGCGCACGGTGGCGCAGCGATTCACCGCCCCAGACCTGCACCGGGCCCAGTTGGGGGCGGTCCGGCGGGGCTGACGGTGCGGCCACGCGCTGCGCCTCCAGGCAGCGGTTCGCAGGCGGTGGCCGACCACCGCGAACGCCTGGCGGAACCCCGGGGGCCGGACCGCCCCCGCGCCTCGAACAACCGATATACCGAACAGGCCGAATTACCGGTCACGGTTGGCGCGCATGTCAACGGCACCCACTCCGTATGCGGGTCAACGTGTGTGACGGCCAGGCTATTTCGCTCTTCGGGTCGCGCGCGCCGGAACGAAACTCGTCGGAAACATTGACGGAGCCTCAGCCCGAAATCTATTTTCTGGTCGAACTGTCGCACATCGTTCGAGATTTCGAACAATCAGGCCCCTCGTTGCAGTGATCGACCCCCCGACTCGTCGGGGCCCGCCGGATGCTTCGAACGGAAGGTCACCATGCTCAGACGCCATCTCCACCGCGGACACCGGTCTCCGGCGCTCCCCGCCGTGCTCGCGACCCTGGTCGCGTTGGCGGCGATGCTCGTCGCCGGCCCGGCCCACGCCGCCACCAGCGGCGCCTTACGCGGTGTCGGTTCCGGCCGGTGTCTCGATGTGCCGGGCGCCGGCCAGGCCGACGGCACGAACCTGCAGATCTGGGACTGCCACGGCGGAACCAACCAGCGGTGGACGTCGACGGACGACAACCGGCTGACCGTGTACGGCGACAAGTGCCTGGATGTTCCGGGCCACGCCACCACGGCCGGGACACGGCCGGTGATCTGGAGCTGCAACGGCGGTACGAACCAGCAGTGGCGGGTCAACGCCGACGGCACGATCGTCGCCGTGGAGTCCGGGCTGTGCCTGGACGTGTCGGGCGGCGGCACGGCCAACGGCACCGCGGTGCAGCTGTGGGACTGCAACGGCGGCGACAACCAGAAGTGGACCGGCCTGTCCGAGCCGGGCAACACGTGTGCTCTTCCGTCGACGTACCGCTGGACCTCGACAGGTCCGCTGGCGCAGCCGGCGCACGGGTGGGTCGCGCTGAAGGACTTCACCACCGTGCCGTACAACGGCCAGAACCTGGTCTACGCGACCACCTCCGACGGTTCGTCGTGGGGCACGATGGCGTTCCGTCCCTTCACGAACTGGTCGGACATGGCGACGGCCACTCAGACCGGGATGAACCAGGGATCGGCGGTGGCGCCCAAACTGTTCTACTTCGCGCCCAAGAACATCTGGGTACTGGCCTCGAACGGGTGGGGTACCGCCTGGCCCTTCAGCTACCGCACGTCCAGCGATCCCACCGATCCCAACGGCTGGTCCGCCCCGCAGCCGCTGTTCACCGGCAGCCTCCCCGAGTCCGGCCCCATCGACCCGACCCTGATCGCCGACGACCGGAACATGCACCTGTTCTTCGCCGATGACAACGGCAAGATCTACAAGTCGACCATGCCGATCGGGAACTTCCCGGGCACCTTCGGCTCGTCGTACACGACCGTCATGAGCGACACGGCGAAGAACCTGTTCGAAGGGCCGGAGGTCTACAAGCTCCAGGGCCAGAACCAGTACCTCATGATCGTCGAGGCTCGCGGGGCGAATGAGCACCGCTACTTCCGCTCGTTCACCGCCTCAAGCCTGAACGGCCCGTGGACCGTCCAGGCCGGCACCGAGAGCAACCCCTTCGCAGGCAAGGCCAACAGCGGTGCCTCCTGGACCAACGACATCAGCCACGGTGACCTGGTCCGCGTCAACCCCGACCAGACCATGACCGTCGACCCCTGCAACCTGCAGTTCCTCTACCAGGGCTACGACCCCGCCACACCGCAGGGCATCCCTTACCAGCGACTGCCGAACCGGCCGGGCCTGCTCACCCTGCAGCGCTGACGCGCGCGCCTGGTCAGCAGCACAGTGCCCCGCTTCCTCCCCCACCGATCCGGCCCACGCAGCGGCTTGCGCTGCGCGGGCCAGGAAGGAATCCTGATGGCTCCCCCGCACCGACGGTTATGGCATCTCCTCGCGGCCACCGCGCTGACGCTCACCGCCTGCGTCACCGCCTCCGCCCGCACGACCGCCGAGGCCGCGCCGGGCAGCCCGGCGCTCACCCCACCGATGGGCTGGAACAGCTGGAACAGCTTCGGATGCGGGATCACCGAGGCGCAGGTCCGCCAGGCCGCCGACACGATGGTGTCCTCGGGTATGAAGGACGCCGGTTACCAGTACGTCGTCGTCGACGACTGCTGGTTCGACCCGCAGCGCGACGCGGCGGGCAACCTCCGGGCCAACCCGACCACGTTCCCCAGCGGCATGAAGGCGCTCGGGGACTACATCCACGGCAAGGGCCTGAAGTTCGGCATCTACCAGGCGCCCAACGAGCGCACGTGCGCGCAGGGCGTGGGGACGTACCCAGGCTCCACCGGCAGCAAGGGGCACGAGGCCCAGGACGCCGCCACGTTCGCCTCATGGGGCGTGGACTACCTCAAGTACGACTGGTGTTCCGGCAGTGGCACGCTCGGCGAGCAGGTCGATCGGTTCACCCTCATGCGCGACGCCCTGCGCGCCACCGGCCGGCCGATCGTGTACAGCATCAACCCCAACAGCTTCCACGCCCCCACCGGCGACAAGTTCGACTGGGGCGAGGTCGCCGACCTGTGGCGGACGACCGAGGACCTGCTCGACATCTGGCAGAACGACAACACCAACAGCTACCCGATGGGCGTGGGCAACGTCCTGGACATCACCGCGCCGCTGGCGGCGCAGTCCGGCCCCGGACACTGGAACGACCCCGACATGCTGGTCGTCGGCCGCCCCGGCCTGTCACTGACCGAGTCCCGCACCCACTTCGCCCTGTGGTCGCTGATGGGCGCCCCGCTCATGGCCGGCAACGACATCCGTACGATGTCCGCCGACGTGAGCGCCATCCTGCGCAACCCGCGTCTCCTCGCGGTGAACCAGGACCGGCTGGGCGCGGGCGGACGCAGGGTGCGCGACGACGGCAGCACCGAGGTGTTCGCCAAGCCCCTGGCCGACGGCTCGGTCGCCGTGGGCCTGTTCAACAGGGGCGGGAGCACCGCGACCGTCACCACCACGGCCACGCAAGTCGGCCTGTCCGGCGGGCAGTTCACCCTGACCGACCTGTGGACCGGCGGTACGTCGAGCACGTCCGGGCAGATATCGGCGAGCGTCCCCGCGCACGGCGTCGCCGTCTTCCGGGTGAGCGGCGGCAGCCCGATCGCCGCCACCACCGCACGCCTGCGCGGTACCGGATCAGGCCGCTGCCTGGACGTGGACCGCGCCTCCACCGCGGCTGGGACGCAGGCGCTGATCTGGGACTGCCACAGCGCCGCCAACCAACTCTGGACCACGTGGGCGGGAGGCGAGATCCGCGTCTACGGCGACAAGTGCCTGGACGCCTCCGGCCAGGGCACCACCAACGGCACGCCGGTCATCATCTGGCCCTGCAACGGCCAGAACAACCAGAAATGGACCACGCAAGCCGACGGGTCGATGCGCAACGTCCACGCCGGTTTGTGCCTCGACGCGAACGGGGCCGGCACCGCCAACGGAACCCCCGTCGTCCTCTGGACCTGCAACGGCCAGAGCAACCAGAAGTGGACCACGCTCCCGTGACGCGCCACCCCGAGAAAGGGAACCCCATGAGAAGGTCCTGGATCCGCCCCCTGGTCGCGCTCCTCGCGGCCGCGCTCGCGGTGACAGCGGCAGGGGCGGCCCCCGCGTCCGCCGCCTCCGACACGCCCTTGCGGGTCATGCCGTTGGGCGACTCGATCACCTGGGGCGTGGGAAGCGGTACGGGCAACGGCTACCGGGCGCCGCTGTGGGACGGGCTCGCGGCGGACGGCCACCCGGTGGACTTCGTGGGCACGGGACGGGCCGGTTCGATGTCCGACCCCGACAACGAAGGCCACTCCGGATACCGCATCGACCAGATCGCCGCACTCGCCGACGCCGCGCTGACCCGCTACCGGCCCAACGTAGTGACGCTCCACATCGGCACCAACGACCTCCAAGGGGCCTCCGAGGTCGACACCGCCATCGCCCGGCTGAAGTCGCTGGTCAACCAGATCACCGCCGACGTCCCCGACGCAACCGTCCTCGTCGCCTCCCTGGTCGTGTCCACGAGCAGCTCTGAGGAGCGGTTCCGGGGCACGTACAACCAGGCCACGCGGCACATCGTCAGCGACGCACAGGCCGCGGGCAAACACGTCGCGTTCGTCGACATGAGCAGCCTGACCACGGCCGACCTGGCCGACCCCCTGCATCCCAACGACGCGGGCTACCGGAAGATGGCCGACGCCTTCCACCGCGGCGTCCAGGCCGCGGACAGCGCCGGCTGGCTGAGGAACCCCGCCCCCGCCCCCGCGCGCGTACAGTCCGGCATCGCCGGCAAGTGCCTGGACGTCAGCGGCGCCGGCACCGCCGACGGGACCGCCGTCCAGACATGGAGCTGCGGCAGCGGCGCCAACCAGATCTGGTCCGCCTACACCGACGGCACCCTGCGCTCCCTGGGCAAGTGCCTCGACGCCGCCGGCTGGGGCACCACCAACGGCACCAAGGTGCAGATCTGGGCCTGCCACGGAGGCGCCAACCAGATGTGGCAGCCCTACAACGGCGGCTACCGCAACCCCGCCTCCGGCCGCTGCCTCGACGTCCCGGGCTCCTCCACCGCCGACGGCACGCAGCTCCAGCTGTGGGACTGCCACGGCGGCTCCAACCAGAAGTGGACCCCACTGACCGCCGGATGACCGCCGGATGACCGCCGCTCCCGGGATCCGAACCCCGTTCTGGGCTCAGATCCCGGGAGAACGTCGGTGGGGCGGTGAAGCGCGGTGGGTGGACGGTGACCGCAGGTTCGCGCGCGTTATGGTTTCGCAGCCGTTGATCTCGCCGAAGCGGTCACTGGTCATCCATTCGTCGCGCGTGCTTGTCGGTTCAGGCGTCGGGGGATGTCCGGTCGTTGAGTCCATCTGGTCCGGGACCTCGTCGTGGCGATCACCCACGGTCAGTGTCCCGGTGGGCTCGACCATGAGGATTGCGGCGCCGGACAGGGAGTGCGGCTTGTGTTCCGCGCCTCGGGGGACGGTGAAGACCGCCCTCTGTGTGAGGAGGACCGGGAGTCGCCGGTCTGGAAACGGCCGACGCGGCGGACACCTTGTTCGTCCCCAACCGCCCCGACATCGCGGTGCCCCGCCGTACTCGATGCCGTCAGACGGGCGCACGTGGCAATTGCCTCACAGGGGCACGATGGGCCCGCGCCCGACTGCAACGACGTCGATCCCGAGCGGGCCGGGAACACGCCGTCTGGCACGTCAAGGACGCCCCGGGCCCACCGCACCTACAAGGTCGGCTCCGGCCGCGCCAGGAGGGCAGCACCGGAGCGGCACCCGTCGGGCTGAAGCGATCTCGGTCCGGGAGCCCCGTGCCGTCTCGCTGACCGTCCCACCGGAGCCCCTCTGCGTCCGGACGGTGGACCACCATGCTGACCTTGTGTGTCCGGCACCGGTCTGACCTGGCACAACAGTAGGCTGACTGTCACCGTGATGACCGAGGTCGGCAGGAGACCCCGCACCGGCCGGCATGAGTCGAGGAGCCGATGCAGCGACGGCGGGCAGTGTCCCCCGAAAAGCGGTACGAGCAGCTGGTCGCGCAGTTCGCGGAGGTGGACGGGGTAACCGTCCCTGGCGACGAGCCTGGACGGGAGGGGAAGTTCGGCGCTGCTGCCCTCAAGGTGGGCGGGAAGATCTTCGCGATGCTCGCGCAGGGCCGCCTGGTGGTGAAGCTCCCGCGGGCCCGGGTCGACGAGCTGGTGGACGCCGGTCACGGCGAGCGCTTCGACCCGGGGCACGGTCGGCTCATGCGCGAGTGGTTCAGCCTGGACCCCGACTCCGAGCTCGGCTGGGACGCACTGGCCCGTGAGGCCCTGCACTTCGTGAACCCTGCCCACTGAGCAGTAGAAAGAGGGCCTCGCGGAGCACCTGGTAGAGCTCGCGCGCGCCGGTCCTGCGGACGGCTGCGGCAGGTTGAGCATCCATGCGGGCGCCTATGAGTACACGTACTCAGGGCTTGGCGGCTTCCCGGCGACGAGAGTGGGGCAGACCGAACGACTGGAGACGATCATGCACGTGCCCCGCAGGACGAACCGCGCCGCCACCGCCGCCCGACCCAAGACGTCGCGTCTGGCCGCTGCCGCTCTCGCGAGCGCGGCCGCATTCGTGGCCCTCACCGGATGCGCCGGCCTCGAGTACAAGGAGGACATCTGTAGCAGCGGCGAGTACCCCGTCATGTCCGTGGGCGATACCGGCTCCGCCTGCGTTCCGGACAAGCAAGAGCCCCCCGCGGGATTCGTGCGCTACCCGGAGGGCAAGGTGCCCCAGCAGGTCGACGACAAGTGGGACGTGTACTGGAACACGCACACGGTCGACAAGGACGGCAACATCATCGACGCCCCGGACGCGGGCTGACACGGACAGCCCGAACTCCGACCGGCTTCCCGACCTGGGGAATTCGTCGTTGTACGCGGAGACGGCGTCCGGTCGGGACCCCGGGTCGCGCCAGGGAGCGAGGTCGGCACAAGGCTGTCGGTCGTCAGGGCGCAGTCGACCCGCTGGACGGAGACGCCGGCCTTGCGCTCACGAGTGCTCACGCTCCAGGACACGGCGCTTCACTCGTGCCGCCCGATGACGACACATGGGGCTGGATCCCGAGCATCAGTGCCTCGCTCTCGTCTCGCGCGCCCCCGACGCCAAGGGCCCACCCCCGGCCATCAGCCGTTCGGTCCCGGTGCCGAAGGCTCAGGTGCGTCCGCTGCGTCTGAGGGCTGCCCGGGGCTGGGCGAGGGTGAGTTCTGCAGCCTTCGCCGGGGTCGGCGCCGAGGCGGCAGTTCTCTAGAGCAGTCCCACCTGACCCCTTGTCAGCGAGTCCACCCCTCCCTACCTTGGTTCAGCGAGTCCCTGGCCCGGCGGGTCCACCGACCCACGTCGGCCATTACCTGCTCCTCAGCGCACGACACACCATGGAGGCGTCACATGCCCTTAGCCGTGCCGGATCTTCTGGAAACCGACGGATTTCGCGACGCGGGTCCGCTGGAGATCGACGACGAGGCGATCGTGTTCGAGGACGACGACCGCAGCGACCGCGAATACTCGGCGTGTCTCTCCGACCCCTGGGTGACCGCCACCACGCGCTTCGCCTGTGACCTGAACTCGTAGCGGTGGCCGTTTCCATCACCGGCCGCAGCGGTTGGTCCGACGGCACATGGTCGTATCTGAACGATCCGCGGATGCCGGTGATGGAACACGGCTGGAAACTGCACGTATCGGCCCGTCCCGGAGACCTCGACGCCGTCACCAGGCTCGTCCTGCCGGTGCTGTCCCGACACGTCTGCCATGCGAAGTTCGCCCGCGACCCCGAGACGCTGCGCCGCCTCAACTCCGGGGTGGTGAGCGCCGGAGCCGTCGGCAAGGCGATCACCGTCTACCCCCTGGCCGACACCGTGGTCGCGGTCGGCCGCGAACTCGCCGCCGTACTGCGTGACCGGGAGGGCCCTCGGGTCGTCAGCGATCGGCGGGTCGACCCGAAGGCCCCCGTCTACTACCGCTACGGCCCCTTCACGGGTGACTACCGGACCGGCCGGAGCGGGCGGCTCGAATCCATCATGACCGGACCGGACGGCCGCATCTTCGACGGCCTGGCCGTCGGCCGCTACAGGTGCCCGCCCTGGGCCGAGGACCCCTTCGCACGCGACTCCGGAGACGGTGACGAGCCGTCCGCGGCCGGCTTCGGCGGCGGACGCTACACGGTCACCGCCGGCATCGCGCGTGCGCCCCGGGGCAACGTCTACCGCGCGCTCGACCGCACTCTCGGACGACCGGTGGTGGTCAAACAGGCGAGGGCCTTCGTGGGCGAGGACGAGTCCGGTACGGACGCCCGCCACCGGCTGCGCAACGAGCGCACGGTCCTCACCGCGCTCGACGGCATCGCGGGCGTGCCCCGCGCACTGGACTACTTCGCTCACCAGTCGGACGAATACCTGGTGATGAGCAGCTGCGGCGACCGGGACCTGCGCAGGGAGGTTCTGCGGAACGGCCCCTACCGGGACGACGACACCCGGCCGGCGCGCGCCCTGTCCGACCTCGCCTCCCGGCTCCTGCGCGTCCTGGACGCGATCCACGGCAGGGACGTGGTCGTCCGCGATCTCAAGCCCGACAACGTCGTGCTCGACGACTCGGGCCCGGGCCACTGCCACGTGATCGACTTCGGGATCAGCGAGTGGGACGGCGCCGGCCCGGGCGGAGCCACCCCCGGATACAGCGAGCCGGTTCTGCGCGCGACCGGACCGGCCGCCCCCGCCGACGACTACTACGCCCTCGGTGCGACCTTCTTCTTCGCCGCCACCGGCATGGACCCGGTGATCGTCGACACCGACCACGGGGTCAACCGGGACCGGACCCTGGCCTGCCTGGCATCGGCGCTGCCCGGGCGCGCCCACCGGGAGATCCGGTCGTCGATCACCGGCCTCCTGAGCTTCGACCCGGCCGTACGGACCACCGCCGCCGACCGCCTGCGCAGCGGCACGGCCGTCACCTCACCCCGGCCCGCGCGCCCCCGGATCGACAGCGACCTGCTGGAGGAGATCATCGAGCACACGACCTCGTTCTGCGTCGGTGAAGCGCAGGCGATCGTGGACCCGGTACAGGCCGCACAGCTGAACGTCCCGACCTCGATCGACGTCTACGGCGGCAGCTCGGGAATCGGACTGGAACTCCTCCACCATGCGCACCGGCCCCACGTGCGTTCTGCCGTCGCCGCGTTGGCGCGGTGGACGGCGGAACAGTCCAGGAACCTGCCACCCGGCTTCTACACGGGGCGAACCGGCGTCGAACTCTTCCTCGCGGAGGCCGGGACGGGGACGGACGCGGCGCCGCGGTCCGGGTACCCCGTCCTGCCGGAGCACGCACCGGACGGCGGGCCCCCGGAGGCGGACCTGATCGCGGGCGCCGCCGGAATCGGCCTCGGCCGGCTGCTGCTCGCCCGCCACGCCCTCCGGTCCGGTCACCGACACACCGCGGACCGACACCTCGCCATCGCCGCCGACTGCGACCGGATGCTGGCGTCGGGCACCGCCCGACTGACCCCGACGGGCCCGGACACGGCCGGCAGCGCCGCACTCCACGAGGGCATCGCGCACGGCGAGGCAGGCATCACCTGCTTCCTGCTCGAGTACAGCGACGCGACCGGGGACCCTGACGCGGTCAGCCGCTCCGAGAAGGCCGCCGCACGCCTGGCCGCCGTGACACCGGACATCATCGCAGCGGCCGCCGAGCCGGGGGCGACACGCCGCTACGGCTCGTGGTGCCGGGGCCTGGCCGGCATCGGAACCGTACTCGTCCGGGCCGCCGAACACCTCGAGGAGCCCGGGTACCTCGACCTCGCCCAGCAAGCCGCGCGCGCCTGCGCCGCACTGGCACCGCGGATGCCGCTGGTCACGCAGTGCTGCGGACTGGCCGGAGTGGGCGACCTGATGGTGGACGTCGCAGAGGCGTCCGCGTCCGAGGAGTTCTGGGACGCGGCCGAGACCGTCGCCCTGCTCATCCTGAGCCGCAGCGGCGGCACCTGGTCCCGGCCCGTGTTTCCGGACACCGGTCTCGCCCGGTCGAGCGCCACCTGGGCCGGCGGCTCCGCGGGCGTGCTGGCCTTCTTCAGACGACTGCACGACCGGGGCGGCCCGCGGCTCGGCCTCGTCGCCTGACCGCTGCCACCGGCCGGCGCGGTCGCCCCCGCCGCCCTTGGACATGTATACGGCGCCCACCGTCAGCGGACACCCGGTGGATCCGGGCACCATCCCGCCGCGCGACCGTACGGAGTCCTGGTGCGCGAACTCCCCTGCCCTACTCGTCCGTTCGCGGGCCGGGCCATGGACGCCCGTCACACTGCCTCCGTGTGAAGCCTGGGTGTCCCGCCCATGTCGGTGCCGATGCCGAAGCCGCATGATTCACGCCACACCGAAGGCGCGAGCCGCAGTCGCCACGGTGTCCCCTCCTTGTTTCCCCCCACCCGGAAGGCATCAGCCATGGGACAGTCGCATCCCCCGCTCCGCACCCCGAAGGGCCGCCGCGTCATCGGCGGCGTCCGCCGCTGGCTGACCGCCGCCGCGGGCGCCCTCGCCCTGACCGGAAGTCTGGTGGCCGTCGGCCCGCAGGCGTCCGCCGCCGGCCTGACCCAGGTCACGGGCTTCGGCTCCAACCCCGGCAACCTGACCATGCACACGTACGTACCGGACGGCCTGCCCGCCGGCGCACCGCTCGTCGTCGCGCTGCACGGCTGCACGCAGAGCGCGAGCGACTACTACGCGAACTCCGGCTGGCCGAAGTTCGCCGACTCCTACGACTTCGCGCTCGTCTTCCCACAGACCACCAGCGCGAACAACTCCAACTCCTGCTTCAACTGGTTCGAGAAGGGCGACAGCACGCGCGGCCAGGGCGAGGCGCTGTCGATCAAGCAGATGGTCGACAAGGCCGTCTCCCTGTACGGCAGTGACACACGGCGGGTGTACATCACCGGCCTGTCCGCCGGCGCCGGCATGACCGCGAACCTGCTCGCCGCCTACCCCGACGTCTTCGCCGGCGGCTCCATCGACTCCGGACTGCCCGCGTACTGCGCGACCGCGCTCAGCGCGGCGTACACCTGCATGTACTCCCCGCCGAACAAGACGCCCGCCCAGTGGGGTGATCTCGTACGGTCGGCCGCGCCCGCCGGCACCACCTCCTGGCCGCGCGTGGCGATCTGGCAGGGCACCGCGGACACCACCGTCAAACCGGCCAACGCCACGGAACTCCTCGACCAGTGGACGGACGTGTGGGGCATCGGCCAGACGCCCTCCCGCACCAAGAGCCTCAGCGGGGGCACCACGCTGACCGAGTACGACGACGCCTCGGGCAAGCCCGCCGTCCAGCTGTACTCCATCTCCGGCATGGCCCACGGCCTCGCGGTCGACCCCGGCAGCGGCCCGGAGCAGTGCGGCACCGCCGGCACGTACTACCTCGACACGATCTGCTCCAGCTACCACACCGCCCTCTTCTGGGGCCTCGACGGCGCGGGTGACGGCGGTGGCCAGACCCCGGGCGGTCTGCCGGCGCCCACGGGGCTGACGCTCACGGGGACCACCGACACGACCGTGACGCTGAGCTGGGGCGCGGTGTCCGGCGCGGCCTCCTACAACGTCTACCGCGGCGGTACGAAGGTGGGCACCACGGCGTCGGCCTCCTACACCGACACGGGCCTGGCGACCGGCTCCACGTACACGTACACGGTGGCCGCCGTGGACGCGGCCGGAACGGTGGGGGCCGTCTCCACCCCGGTGAGCGCGACGACCACCGGCTACACGCCCACCTGCCACACGGCCAGCAACTACGACCACGTGGCCGCCGGCCGCGCCTACCAGAGCGGCGGCTACGCCTACGCCACGGGTTCGGGTCAGGCCATGGGGCTGTGGAACACGTTCACGACACACACCCTGAAGCAGACCGCGCCCGGCTACTACGTCGTGGCGGATTCCGGCTGCGCGGCCTGACGCTCGCAAGGCTCGTGGGGAGGTGGTCACCACCACCTCCACCAGGGCTGATGTGTGGACGACAGCCATGGTCGCGCCCCTGCGGCCTGCCTAGGCTCGCTGCCCATCCGGTTGTATCGGCCACCGGTTCCGGCCAGCGAAGGCGGAACCGGTGGCCCGAGAGAAAGGGTCCGTATGGGTCTGGACAAGACAGTCGCCGGCGCCGCCGAGGCGGTGGCCGACATCCCCGACGGAGCCTCGCTCGCGGTCGGCGGCTTCGGACTGTGCGGCATACCCGGCACACTCATCGACGCCCTGTGGCAACGCCACACACGCGATCTCAGAATCGTCTCCAACAACTGCGGCGTCGACGACTGGGGCCTCGGACTCCTCCTCGCCGCCGGACAGATCTCCCGCATGACGAGCTCCTACGTGGGCGAGAACAAGGAGTTCGCCCGCCAGTACCTCGCCGGAGAACTCGAGGTCGAACTCGTCCCGCAGGGAACCCTCGCCGAACGGCTCCGGGCCGGCGGCGCGGGCATTCCCGCCTTCTACACCCCCGCCGGAACCGGCACCCAGGTCGGCGAAGGCGGACTGCCCTGGAAGTACGCGGCCGACGGCACGGTCGCCGTGGCCTCACCGGCCAAGGAGACGAGGGACTTCGACGGCCGCCCGCACCTGCTGGAGCACGGCATCACCACCGACTACGCACTCGTCCGTGCCACCATCGGCGACCGTCACGGCAACCTCGTCTTCCGCTCCTCCGCCCGCAATTTCAACCCCTTGGCCGCCATGGCCGGACGGACCACGATCGCCGAGGTCGACCACCTCGTCGAACCCGGCGAACTCGACCCCGACGAGATCCACCTCCCCGGCATCTACGTCCAGCGCGTCATCCGGACCATCCCCGGCGACCCCGCCGCCGAACGACGCATCGAACGCCGCACCGTCCGACAGGAGGACCAGGCCTGATGACCCTCACCCGCGCCCAGATGGCGGCTCGCGCCGCCCTGGAGCTCACCGACGGCTCCTACGTGAACCTCGGCATCGGACTCCCCACCCTCATCCCCAACCACCTCCCGCCCGGCGTCGAGGTCGTCCTCCAGTCCGAGAACGGCATCCTCGGGGTGGGCCCGTACCCGACCGAGGACGAACTCGACGCCGACCTCATCAACGCCGGCAAGGAGACGGTCACCACCCTGCCGGGCGCCTCCTTCTTCGACTCCGCCCTCTCGTTCGGGATGATCCGCGGCGGCCACATCGACACAGCGATCCTCGGCGCGATGCAGGTCTCGACCTCCGGCGACCTCGCCAACTGGATGATCCCCGGCAAGATGGTCAAGGGGATGGGCGGCGCGATGGACCTCGTCCACGGCGCCGCGCGGGTCATCGTCCTCATGGAACACACCGCCAAGGACGGCACCCCCAAACTCGTCGACACCTGCACCCTCCCGCTCACCGGCCGGTCCGTCGTCCACCGCGTCATCACCGACCTCGCCGTCGTCGACATCACCCCGGACGGCTTCGCGCTCGTCGAACTCGCACCCGGCGTCACCGCCGAGGACGTCGTCGCGGCCACCGCGGCACCGCTGCGCATACCGCAGACGATCAGCTCGGCGGCTTGAGGTCTTCCGCCGGCCCGGTGTTCCTGGACAGCCACCGGACCGGCGGACTCGCCGCGACGCCGTACCACCGGCACCCACCCACGGGGATCCGCCCTCCCCCGCCTCCCACCGCCCACCGCCCACAGGTCCCACCCGCTCCGCCCCGACCGCGTCCTGTCCGAGGTTGCCCTGCCTCGCGGTCGGGGCGGTTCTCTTTCCGGCGCCGACGCGTCCCACCGGCCCCCAGCCGCGCTGACTCCACGACCGACGTGACGCGTGATTCACGCGTAGCGACACTTGATTCGCGCGCGAAGATGCGCCATGGTGCTTGAAACAGTCGGACGGGGCACTGTTCGAGAAGTCGCCTCGCCACCCACGACGCCCCGATCAGCCGAGGAACCCCGTATGCCACTGCCGCACGACGCGCACCGCACGATCGACTTCTTCGCCGAGGACGCACTTCCCGCACCGCGCGTGACACCGGCCGAGGCGGCACGCGTCGCCGCCGAGCTCCTCGGCGTCACGGCCCGTGCGGAGGCGCTGGGCAGCCAGCAGGACGCCAACTTCCTGGTCCACGCCGAGGACGGAACGCCCCTGGCGATCCTGAAGATCGCCAACCCCGCGTTCGGCGTCCTGGAGATCGAGGCTCAGGACACCGCGGCCGACCTCATCGCGTCGGCCCACCCGGAACTCCGCGTCGCCACCGTCCTGCGCCGCCCCGACGGCTCCCCCCGCCGTACGACGGTGGACACCAAGAGCGGGCCGGCCGTGGCGCGGCTGCTGCGCTACCTGCCCGGTGGCGCGCTGTCGGGACCCCGGCACCTGTCCCCGAGCACCGTGGCGGCCATGGGTACGGTCGCCGCGAAGGTCAGCACCGCCCTGCGCGATTTCCGGCACCCGGGCCTCGACCGCGTCCTGCAGTGGGACCCGCGCCACGCCGACCGCGTCATCGCCGGGCTCGCCGAGCACATCGGCGGGCCCGAAGAGCGCGCCGCCGTGCAGGCCGCGACCGCCGAGGCCTGGGCCCGGGTCCAGGAGGTCGCCGCCGAACTGCCGTCGCAGGCCGTGCACCTGGACCTCACCGACGACAACCTGATCCGCTGCCCCGATGCCCGCGTGCCCGTGCCCGACGGCGTCATCGACTTCGGTGACCTGACCACGAGCTGGGCGATCGGCGAGCTGGCGGTGTGTCTGTCGTCCGTGCTCCACCACGACGGGGTCGAGCCGCACCACGTGCTGCCCGCCGTCCGCGCCTTCCACGCGATGCGGCCGCTCTCTCCGGCGGAGGCGGAGGCGTTGTGGCCGCTGGTGGTACTGCGCGCGGCCGGTCTGGTCGCCAGCGGCCGGCACCAGGCCGCCGTCGACGCGGACAACGCCTACGTCACCGCCGCGCTTGATCGCGAATGGCGCGTGTTCGAGCAGGCCACCCAGGTCCCGCTGCCCGTGATGACCCATCTCGTCAGGGACGCGATCGGACTGGCCGAGGCACCCGCGGGGGCCGACGTACCCGAGTTCCCCCTCTTGCGAGGCCTCGCGGCCGACGGAGTCATCGTCCGCTGTGACCTGTCCATCGACGCGGACAGCCTGGACCGGGGCGCCTGGCTCGAACCGGACACCGAGGACCGGCTGACGGCAGCCTCACTGGTCGGCGGGGCGGTCGCGGCCGCCACCCACTACGCCCGTGCGAGACTCACGCGCACGCCGGCGCTGTCGGCCGTCTCCGCGGCCACGGTGCCCACCGGCATCGACCTGCGGCTCGGCCGGGACACGCCGGTGCAGGCCCCTGCCGCCGGGCGGGTCCTCGCCGCGACGCCGGGCCTGGTGGAGATGGCGTACGGCCGACGGGTACTGACGCTGGCCTTCCCCCGTACGGTCACTCCCCCGGTCTCGTCCGGTGCCTCGGTCCGGGCCGGTGAGGACCTCGCTTCCCTCCCCGCCGGCGCCGTGCTCCGCGTCGCGCTGCGCGACGCCGACGGCCCGGCCGTTCCTCCCCTGGTCCGCCCCGAGTACGCCCCCGGCTGGCTCGCACTGACCGCCGACCCCGCCCCGCTCCTGGGACTCCCGGCCACCGACCATACGCATGAGGAGGACCTGCTCGGCCGGCGCGACGCCGTGTTCGCGACCGTGCAGGGGCACTACTACGCCAACCCGCCCCGTATGGAACGCGGTTGGCGCCACCACCTGCTGTCCACCGACGGCCGTTCGTACCTCGACATCGTCAACAACGTCACGCCGCTCGGCCACGCCCACCCCCGCGTCGAGGAGGCGGTCTCCCGGCAGCTGCGCAGGCTCAACACCAACTCGCGCTTCCACTACGCCTCGGTGGTGGAGTTCACCGAACGCCTCGCCGCCCTCCTCCCCGATCCCCTGGACACCGTGTTCCTCGTCAACTCCGGTTCCGAGGCGGTGGATCTGGGTCTCCGGCTCGCCATGGGCGCGACCGGGCTGCACGACGTGGTCGCCCTGCGCGAGGCGTACCACGGCTGGACGTACGCCTCCGACGCGGTGTCCACCTCGCTCCAGGACAACCCGAACGCCCTGGCCACCCGTCCGAGCTGGGTCCACACGGTGGACTCGCCCAACTCCTATCGCGGCCGACACCGTGGGAAGGACGCCGTCCGCTACGGGCCCGAGGCCGTCGCGGTGATCGACGAGCTGGCCGCCTCCGGCCGCCCGGCGGGGGCGTTCATCGGCGAGACCTTCTACGGCAACGCCGGAGGAGTCGCCCTGCCCGACGGCTATCTCGCCGAGGTGTACGCGGCGGTGCGACGTCACGGCGGCCTGGCCGTCGCCGACGAGGTCCAGGTCGGGTACGGCCGCCTGGGCCAGTGGTTCTGGGGCTTCGAGCAGCAGCAGGTCGTCCCCGACATCGTCTGCGTCGCGAAAGCCATGGGCAACGGACACCCGCTCGGCGCCGTCATCACGTCCAAGGCGGTCGCCGACCGGTACCGCGACCAGGGCTACTTCTTCTCCTCGACCGGCGGCAGCCCGGTCTCCAGCGTCGTGGGCCTCACCGTCCTGGACACCCTGCGCGACGAGGACCTCCAGGGCAACGCGGTGCGCGTGGGCGGTCATCTGAAGCGCCGGCTCGAAGCGCTGGCCGACCGCTACGGCATCGTCGGCGCCGTCCACGGCTCGGGCCTCTACCTCGGCCTCGAACTCGTCCGGGACCGGACCACCCTGGAACCCGCCGTGGAGGAGACGGCGGAGCTCTGCGACCGCATGCTCGACCTCGGCGTGGTCGTCCAGCCCACGGGAGACCACCTCAACATCCTCAAGATCAAGCCCCCGTTGTGCATCGACAGCGCCGCGGCGGACTTCTTCGCCGACATGCTCGACGTGGCCCTCGATCAGCTCGGCCACGGCCGGACGCGGTGACACCGCCCAGCAGCGCGTCCCGGGCCCCTGCCGCACATGCCACCCGTCTTTGATTCGAGCGCGTGAATGCGTCATTGTGCTCGAATCAAGTGTGCGGCTCGCCGTTCATGCAAAGAGAGGTGCTCCATGGACGAGATCGACCAGGCGATCCTGCGGGAGCTGCAGGTCGACGGCCGCATCCCCTACTCCGACCTCGGGCCGAAGGTGGGGCTCTCGCCTTCGGCCGCGCGGCTCCGGCTGCAGCGGCTGATCGACAGCAAGACCGTCCAGGTCGTCGGCGTGACCGATCCGATGACCCAGGGGCAGCAGACCATGGCCCTCCTGGGCGTGCACGTCGACGGCGACCCCCGGGCGGTCGCCGACGAGCTGTCCCGGCACGAGGAAGTCGTGTACACGGTTCTGACCGCGGGGAGCTTCGACCTGTTCGCCGAGGTGGTGTGCGGCCAGCCCCGCGACCTCCTCGACTTCGTCAACGACGTCGTACGCGCCGTCGAGGGCGTCACGTCGGTGGAGAGCTTCCCCTACTTCGCGATTCACACCCACCGCTTTCTCTGGCACGTCGACTGACAACGCCGAGACCTGAGGACGGCGGCCGAAGCGCGCCTCGGCGATGCCCACCACAGAACGCGGCGCTCCGCCGGCGAGGAAGTCACCGACGAGGTCGAGTCCGGCGTGTTCAGCCGGCCGGTTCGTACGGTGGCGATTCGAGCTTGTCGGCCGCGCGGACCCGGTGTCGGTGGATGAGGATGTCGTAGGCCCGGCCGAGGGCCAGGGTGGGCAGGGGGTTCGGGGTGAAGGTCGAGCCGGCGTCGTAGACCGGGCGGGCGCGGTCGAGCCAGGCGCGGGCCGGGGCGGGTGCGGTCCGCAGGTCGAGGTAGAAGTCCCGGTACCGGACGCGGTCCAGGGTGTGCTCGTTCATGCCGGGGCGCGCGGCGGGGACGGTGACCGGCTTCCAGTCCCCGTCGAGGGAGGTGTCCTTGGTGAGGAAGGAGCCGGCGGCGAAGCTGAAGCCGATCGCGGTGTAGTCGCGGCCCAGGCGGTCGCGCAGTACCGCACCCTGGGTCCGCGGGTAGGTGTCCGGATGGGTGGACAGGTATCCGACGTGGCCGTTGTGGGCCGACAGCAGCATCTTGTGGCCGGTGTGGCGTTGCCACCACAGCACGTTGTCGGCCATGGCCTGGTCGCGCAGGCGCTCGGCGGCGGTGACCGAGGCCGGGTCGGCGAGGTCGACGGTGGCGAAGGCGAAGGTCTGCGCGATGTTCCGGGCGTGCTGCACGGTCCAGGCGTAGTCGTCGCCGTCGGTTCTCTGGTGCCCGGCGACCAGGTCGAACGCCTCCTGGGCGCGTGCGGCGTTCTCCCGGCGCTCGGCGACCGGCTTGCGCAGGTAGGAGAACACGTCGTCGAAGGGACGCAGCCGGCTGTACAGCTCGGTGAGCCGGGGCAGCGCCTCCGGCCGGGTCTCGCGTACGGACGACAGCACGCGCTCGAAGAGGGGGTCGCCGAGCTTCGGCGCTCCGAGGTCGTCCCCCGTGAAGTGGACCCGGTGATCGGGGTGGTGGCGGTTGTGCTCGCGCATCCAGCCGATCAGGCTCACGAACTCCTCGCGCTCCCAGGGAGATCCGGCCAGCGTCTCCTCCGCGATCTGCCGCAGGTCGCCGGGCCCGCCCTGGACGTACTCGTCGATCCGGAGCCCTGCCGACCAGCTCATCTCCAGGGCGAAGGTGGTGAAGCCGCACTCCTCGACGAGGTACCGGAAGAGGCGTTCTTTCATGGCGAAGAACTCGTGCGAACCGTGCGTGGCCTCGCCAAGACCCACCACCTTCGCGTCCCCGACCATCCTGCTCAGCCCTCGGAGATCCGCGGTCCGGCCGCCGGGGTCCGTGGCACTCAGCGGGTGTGCGACCCGTTCCAGGGACCGTACGACAGCTGCTTCCCGGCCTGCTGCCACAAGATCGGCCGATACGGCTGGTGTGGCGGGTGTGCCGATCGAGACGGCTGAGGTGATGGGTGTGGTCGAGGCCGCTCGTACGGCCGGTGCCGCGGAAGCCACTGTGGTGGCCAGCGTCGTGGCGGCGACCACTCCCGTGAGGGCGAGCACCCCTCGCCGGCCGGTCCTCTTCCTGTACCCGTGCATGCTGATCGCTCCTTGCGTGCGGCGGCTTTCCGCGCCGATGAAGTGATCTTCGTGCGCTGGGGGGCGGACCGCGCTGGGGTGGTCCACCGACTTCGTCCAGGGGTCGTCCCTGGTACGTGCCGGGGGTTAACCCCCGGCACTCGCCCGAGGAACACGAGGGGGGTACCCCCACTGAGCTCGGCCCGCTTCCCGGATGGTCCGGTGGATCTTGAAGCGAGCAGGGTGGACGGACACCACCGGACTCCTACGGGAAGGCCCCCATGTTCAGCTTGCAGTCCGTCGGCCGCCGCGCGGCGCGCACCACCGCCGTCGGTGCTCTCGCCGTCGCCATGTGCACCACCCTGATGACCGACAAAGCCGGAGCGATCGTCAACGGAACTGATTCCACGGAGCGTTACCCGTTCATGGCGGCGATCCCGGAATCGGCTCCGGAGCAGGGGGTGCACGACGGCAACTGCGGGGCGTCGCTGATCGATCCTCAGTGGGTACTGACCGCGGCTCACTGCGTGCAGGGCGACGGGCTCGAACTGGAGGGCATCGTCCGGATCGGCAGCGAGGAGCGGAAGTCCGGTGGGACAGTCCGTGCCATCGTGCGCACCGTCGTCCACCCGGGCTATGTGAACGGTGATGGGCAGGCGGCCAACCAGGATGACATCGCGCTGGTCCGTCTGGATCGCCCGGTGACCGAGGAGCCCGTACGGATCGCGAAGCGGGTCGGGCGGCCCGGCACCCCGACACGGATCCTGGGGTTCGGAACCACCATCGACACCGGACTGAAGTTCGCGGAGCGACTGCAGGAGCTCGAGACGCGCAGGGGCACCGAGGCCGAGTGCGCTCCTGGCTATGCGGGCCGGACCAGGCTGTGCACGGTCAGCCGTGTGCCCGGGGCCATGGCGTGTTTCGGGGACTCCGGCGGGCCGCAGCTCCAGAAGGACCGGCAGGGACGGTGGGAGCTCATCGGGACGACCTCGGGTCCCGGTGTCCCGGGGGTCGCGTGCTCGGCCGGGCCGGGCCTCTACATGAACGTGCCGGCCTACGCCGACTGGATCCGGAGGACCATCAGGCGCCACGCCTGAGCGCCGACACATACCGGCCGCCCCCGATCCCCCGTCACGGCGTCAGGAGGCACGTTGCGAAGGGAACGCCAGGGAGCCGGCACCGGCACGGACCGGCGGGGCGAGACCGACGAGGAGCACGCGGACTGACGATGGCAGGAGCGTGCTGCGTGTTCGCGCGGGCCGTGATGGTCACTGGCCGCTCTTTTCGCCGTTTCCGCGGGGCGTGGGAGCTCATCAGCAACGGGCCCGCCCTCGCAGGCGAGGGCGGGCTGTTTCCGAGAGCCGCGCAAAAGACGGGAATGCGTGGGGTGTTCCCGGCATTACCTGGTGCCCGGCGTCGGTACGGGTCAGTGAATGCCGAGGTAGGCGCCCTCAGCGCCCTCTCCCCAGCCCTTGTCCGAACACGAGGCGGTGAAAATCGTTCCGTACACGGCCGGAACACCGGTCGCCGCGCAGTGCGAGCTGAATCCGCCGCTGCCCTCGGAGAAGCCTCCGATTCCGACGCCGTCGTTCGCGAGCGCGGCACCGGCGCCGCCCAGCAGAATACCCACGGCCAGAACAGACGCGGCCAGAGAACGCATAGCTACTCCTCAAGAGCTCAGAGAGACGTGGCAGAGATTTGCCCGCCGCCTGATCAAACACCACACAGGGGCAACGAGGCACGACATCTCACTCCAATGCCGGAGGGCAATTCGGGAGGCCATGCGGCCGCAGAAACGATGCTTTTCAGTCGCCCGTTGAGAATGACCACCCGTAAGCAGTCATCTCGATTGGCTCAGTGAGCCTCTTTCATCCTCTGCTGAAGGGTGAAACGGGCTGGCCGACGGGTGTGGTGAGGAGGCAGGGCACCTCGTCGTCGGCATACAGGTTCCACTCATCACACCGGCGTCCGGAGGAGCCCACTGCAGCCAATTTTGTGCGCGCAGAGAACACTTGGAAGGCGCTACCAGACAAGCATCGTTTGTACGGACCCGTAACTTCTACGTGCAAGGGGCCTGTCTGCAACTGACGGTTCCGCGCGCTTTATCAAGGGAGTGAGTCATGAGTTCTCAGGTGAAGGCATTCGGGTTCGGCATGCCGTGGGAGTCGTTGTACGGGTACAGTCAGGCCACTCAGGTC
>NZ_JBSHDU010000012.1:0-124050 GCF_053616475.1 Streptomyces sp. NPDC055815
CTCACCTTCTTCGGCGCCGCCGCCAAGTGCTTCGCCTCCGACGTCGCCATGGAGGTCACCACCGACGCCGTCCAGCTCCTCGGCGGCTACGGCTACACCCGCGACTACCCCGTCGAGCGCATGATGCGCGACGCCAAGATCACCCAGATCTACGAGGGCACCAACCAGGTCCAGCGCATCGTCATGGCCCGCAACCTCCCGTAACCACCAGCCTCTCGAAAGGAGACAGGCCGTGACCCTGAAGATCGCTGTCTGTGTGAAGTACGTCCCCGACGCGACCGGCGACCGCGGTTTCGCCGACGACCTGACGACCGACCGCGAGGCCGTCGACGGTCTGCTGTCGGAGCTCGACGAGTACGCCGTCGAGCAGGCGCTCCGCATCTCCGAGGAGTCCGACGACGCCGAGGTCACCGTCGTCACCGTCGGCCCGGACGACGCCAAGGACGCCCTGCGCAAGGCGCTGTCCATGGGCGCCGACAAGGCCGTCCACGTCAACGACGAGGACATCCACGGCTCGGACGTCATCGCCACCTCCGCGATCCTGGCCAAGGCCCTGGAGAAGACCGGCTTCGACCTGGTCGTCTGCGGCATGGCCTCCACCGACGGCACGATGGGCGTGCTGCCCGCGCTGCTCGCCGAGCGCCTGGGCCTCCCGCAGGCCACCCTGCTCTCGGAGCTCTCCGTCGAGGACGGTCTCGTGAAGGGCCGCCGTGACGGCGACGCCGCCACCGAGCACCTGGAGGCCCCGCTGCCGGCCGTCGTCTCGGTCACCGACCAGTCCGGCGAGGCCCGTTACCCCTCCTTCAAGGGGATCATGGCCGCCAAGAAGAAGCCGGTGCAGGAGCTCGACCTGGACGACCTGGACATCGACGCCGACGAGGTCGGCCTCGCCGGCTCGTGGACCCTGGTCGACTCGGCGGCCGCCCGCCCGGCCCGTACGCAGGGCACGATCGTCACGGACGAGGGCGACGGCGGCAAGCAGCTCGCCGCGTTCCTCGCCGGCCAGAAGTTCATCTGACCCACCGTCACACCACCTCAGGAGCAAGGAATCATGGCTGAGATCCTGGTTCTCGTGGACCACGCCGACGGTGCGGTCCGCAAGCCGGCCCTCGAACTGCTGACCCTGGCCCGCCGTATCGGCGAGCCCACGGCCGTCGTCCTCGGCGCCGGCGAGGCCGCCGCCTCGATCGCCGCCACGGCCGGCGAGTACGGCGCGGCCACCGTGTACGTCGCGGACGGCGCCGAGTTCGCCGAGCAGCTCGTCGTCCCGAAGGTCGACGCGCTCACCCAGATCGCGCAGGACAAGGGGGTGGCCGCCGTCCTGGTGACCTCCTCCGGCGAGGGCAAGGAGATCGCGGCCCGCGTCGCGCTCCGCCTCGGCTCCGGTCTGATCACCGACGCGGTGGAGCTGGAGGCCGGCGAGAACGGCCCGGTCGCCACGCAGTCCGTCTTCGCCGCCTCGTACCAGGTGAAGTCGACGGTCTCGCACGGCGTCCCGGTCATCACCGTCAAGCCGAACTCCGCCGCCCCGGAGGCCGCCCCGGCCGCCGGCACGGTCGAGAACGTCACCGTCGCCTTCACCGGCAACGCCGCCAAGGTCGTCTCGCGCACCCCGCGCGTCTCCACCGGCCGCCCCGAGCTGACCGAGTCCGCGATCGTGGTCTCCGGCGGTCGCGGTGTCGGCGCGGCCGAGGGCTTCGCGGTCGTCGAGAAGCTGGCCGACTCGCTCGGCGCGGCCGTCGGCGCCTCCCGCGCCGCCGTCGACGCCGGCTGGTACCCGCACTCCAACCAGGTCGGCCAGACCGGCAAGCAGGTCTCGCCGCAGCTGTACGTGGCGGCGGGCATCTCCGGCGCGATCCAGCACCGGGCCGGCATGCAGACCTCGAAGACGATCGTCGCGGTCAACAAGGACCCCGAGGCCCCGATCTTCGACCTGGTCGACTACGGCGTGGTCGGCGACCTCTTCGAGGTGCTGCCGCAGCTGACGGACGAGATCGGCGCGCGCTGACCTCACCCCGCACGAAGGGGCGGGTGGCACTCTGTGCCACCCGCCCCTTCGTCGTGCTCGCGCCCGATAATGGTCGTCGCGCTCAGTACCAGCCGTCGAGCGGGACCTCCTCGCAGAGCCGGACGACCGGCCTGCGCCCGGAGACGGAGGTGCCGGAGACCTTGACCCGGACGCCGGGGCGCACCGCGTGCGGCGGTCCGTCGACGCGGCAGCGGACCACGAAGCCCTCGGTCATGTGGACCGGCCAGAGGTCGGCATCGGCGGCGGCGACCCCGCGGCGTACGGAGATCACGCCCTCGCCGTCGCTGAGTTCGGGCGCCAGGTCGGTCGACCCGCAGGTCGGACAGAGCAGGCGCTGGAAGGTGGTGGTGTGGCACCAGCGGCAGCGCTGGAAGTACAGCTCGGAGTCGGGGGCCGATTCCTCGGCCTGGACGGCGGTCCCGCTCCTCAGTCCCGTGTGGAACACGATGCCTTCTCCTTGCACTCGGCGGCTCGACCGTGCATGGAGCAAAGATATGGCACTGAGTGCCATCAAATAAAGACCTGAGTTCCCTCAATTCGAGATACTGAGAACCCTGTGGCCCTTCCGTGATCCCTCAGCCCTCACCGAGGCTCGACTCCACCTCGCGCACCACGCGCCACATGGGGGTGGACCGCTTGGTGATCACCACGACGACGTCCTCGTTCTCCTCGGCCGGCGCCTCCGCGACCTGCCCGCCGCCCCAGGTGCCGCGCACGAACTCCAGGGCCCCGTCGACCTCGGCCAGCGGGTCGCCCTCGCCGCCCGAGCGCAGCCAGTGCCGCAGGGCGTGGTTGTGGGCGGCGACCACGGCCGCCGCGACGACGTTGGCGCGCAGGGTGCCGTCCTTGCGGTCGGCCCAGCGGGTGCGCAGGTAGTCGCCGAGGGTCTTCTCGTACCGCCAGACCACCGACAGCTCGTAGGTGCGCAGTCCGGTCACCTCGCGGGTGAGCCGGTAGCGCTGCACGGAGAAGGTGGGGTTCTCGGCGTACATGCGCATGACGAGCCGGGCGGCGTCGCAGACGCGGACGACGGGGTCGTCGGAGTCGGCGCTCGCGGCGAGGAAGCGGGTCATGTCGGCGAGGCACTGCTCGTGGTCGGGGAAGACCACGTCCTCCTTCGACGGGAAGTAGCGGAAGAAGGACCGCCGGCCGACGCCCGCGAGCGTGACGATGTCGTCGACGGTGGTCTGCTCGTAGCCCCGCTCCAGGAAGAGCTGGAAGGCCGCGGCGATGAGGGAGTCCCGCATCGCGGGCTTCGTGGAGTTCGTCGACGCTGTTCCCATGGCCCGAACCTAACACCCGTACGTGCCGGGCGTGGAACTCGGTGCCGGAAGAATCCGGCACCGAGTGCTGTCACGGGGGTACGGAGGCTCAGCGGGCCGACATGCGGAGGGCGCCGTCCATACGGATCGTCTCGCCGTTGAGGTAGTCGTGCTCGGCGATCATCGTCACGAGCCGGGCGTACTCCTCCGGGCGCGCGAGGCGCTGCGGGAAGGTGACGCTCGCGGCGAGACCGGCCCGGACGTCCTCACCGAACCCGGCCATCATCGGGGTGTCGACGATGCCCGGGGCGATGGTGACGACCCGGATGCCGAACTGCGCGAGGTCGCGCGCTGCGGTGACGGTCATCCCGGCGACGCCCGCCTTGGAGGCGGCGTACGCGATCTGCCCGACCTGGCCCTCGAAGGCCGCGATGGAGGCGGTGTTGACGACGAGGCCGCGCTGCCCGTGCTCGTCGGGCTCGTGGCGGGCGATGGCCTCGGCGGCGAGCCGCATCACGTTGAAGGTGCCGAGCAGGTTGACGTTGAGCACCGTACGGAAAAGGTCGAGGTCGTGCGGTCCCTTGCGGCCCAGGATGCGGGCGGAGGGGGCGATGCCGGCGCAGTTCACGGCGAGCCGCAGCTCGGCGCCGTCGGCGTCGATCGCGGCGAGCGCCTCGCGGACCTGGTCCTCGTCGGTGACGTCCGCGGCGAGCAGCCTGACGCCCTCGGGCAGCGGGCCCGCTGCGGCCACCGCCTTGTCCAGGTCCAGGCCGTAGACGGTGGCGCCGCGGGCGGCGAGCGCGGCGGCCGTGGCGGCGCCGAGGCCGGAGGCGGCGCCGGTGACGAGAGCGGCGGAGCCGGCGATGTCCATGGAACTCCTCGTTCGTGTCGTGCGGGTGCGACCCTGCCGCCGGGTTGGCCGCCGGATCGGGCGCGTGCCCGCGGAGGACCGCGCGGTCCGCGCGATCTGCGCCGCCCACCATAGAACCGTGTGCGGTGCCCCCGGAAGCGGAGGCCGAGCGCGGTCCGGAGGGAAGTAGTCGACCGGTCGTACACTCTGGCCATGGGGCGAACGAGTGACGCGCGCGAGCGCATCCTGACCGCCGCGCGGACGCTGATGCTGTCGCGCGGTTACTCCGCCCTGGGCGTGGCCGAGATCTGCGCGGCGGCCGGCGTGCCGAAGGGCAGCTTCTACTACTTCTTCGCGTCGAAGGAGGAGCTGGCCCTCGCCGTCGTCGAGGAGCACTGGGCCGGGCAGCGCGCCGAGTGGACGGCCGCGCTGGCCGGGGACGTCCCTCCGCTGCGGCGGCTGCGGCGCCTGTACGAGTCGACGGAGGCCGAGCTGCGGGCCGGCCGGGAGAGCTGCGGCACGGTCACGGGCTGTCTCCTCGGGAACCTGGCGCTGGAGCTGAGCACCCGGACGGAGAGCGTCCGCGGGCGGCTGCGGGAGATCTTCGACGAGCAGGTCGCCCTGGTCGCCCAGACCGTCGCGGAGGCCCGCGCGCGCGGCGAGGTCGGGGTGACCGACACCGACGCGGCCGCGCGGGCCCTGGTCGCCCTCCTGGAGGGCCGGGTGCTGTTCGCCAAGCTGTACGACGACCCGGGCCGCCTCGACGCCCTGTGGGCCGATTCCCTGGCTCTCCTCGGCGCCGAGGAGAGCCGGGCGGGAATCACCGGCTGAGCGGTCCGTCAGAACGGCTTCGTCGGCAGGTACTTGCCGTCCAGGGTGATGACGGCGCGCTCGCCGCCCTCCGGGTCGGCGACCTTCTTCACGTCCAGCCTGAAGTTGATCGCGGAGATGATGCCGTCGCCGAACTGCTCGTGGACGAGCTCCTTCAGCGTGGTGCCGTAGACCTGGAGCATCTCGTAGAACCGGTAGATGGTCGGGTCGGTGGGGACGGCACCGTCGAGGGAGCCGCGGGTGGGGATCGTCCGGAGCAGGCGCACCGCGTCCTCGTCGAGGCCGAGGAGCTCGGCGACGGCCTGCGCGGCCTCCTCCGGCAGGGCGTGCTGGCCGAGGACGGCGGCGGTGGTGAAGGCGACGGAGAGGCCGGCGGCGTCCGCGATCTGCTGCCAGCTCAGGTCCTTGCGGATCTTGGCGTCGACCGCGGCGATCGAAAGGGCGCGGCGGGCGGTGGGGTCGAACTGGGCGTGCACCATGAGAGGTACGTCCTTTCTGAGGGGTTCGTGCGGAGGGGGGTCAGGCGGCGAGCGCGGGGCGCGCGGTGGCGGGGAGCTCCTCGACGGTGCCGTCGGCGATGTCGAAGACCCAGCCGTGCAGCCGTACGTCGCCCGTGGCGAGGGCGCGGGCGACCGAGGGGTGGGTGGTCAGGTTCGCCAGCTGTGCGGCGACGTTCTCCCGGACCAGGGCGGCCACGTCGACCGTCCCGCCGGCGGCGGCGCGGGCGAGGGAGGCGTCTGCGTGCCGCAGCCAGGCGGCGACGGCGGGCGCGGCGCTCAGGTCGTGGCCCTCGGCGAGCGCGGTCATCGCGCCGCAGGCGGAGTGCCCGCAGACGACGATGTCCCGCACTCCCAGGACGGCGACGGCGTACTCGACACCGGCGGTGACGCCGTCGGTGCCCGGGGTGTGGGCGGGGACGAGGTTGCCGGCGGTGCGGATGACGAAGAGTTCGCCGGGATCGGTCTGGGTGATCAGTTCGGGTACGACGCGGGCGTCCGAGCAGCCGATGAACAGCGCCACGGGGAGCACCTTCCGGGCGTCGGGGCCACGGAGCTGTTCACGGAGACCCTCGGCCTCGTGGTGGGCCCGGCGCATCCCTTCGCGGGCCGGACGGAGCCGGTACGGGCCGGGGAGCTGAACGACCATCACCTGGCGCTTCTCAGCGCGGACTTCGCCACCCGGCTGCACATCGACGCGTACGTCTCCGAGCACCGCGTCCGTCCTGCGATCGCGGTGGAGGCCAATTCGGTGACCGCGCTCACCGAGATCGTCCGGCGCACCGCGCTGGCGACCGTCCTGCCCGACGCCGTCACCCGGGACCACCCCTGGCTGAGCCCGGTCCCGCTCTCCCCCGCCCTGCCGTCCCGCGGGGTCGCCCTGCTGCGGCGCGCGGCCGGCTACCGGAGCGCGGCGGCGGGGGCGTTCGCCGAGCTGGCGGCTGCATGGGGAGCCGAGGCACAGGGTCAACCGATCGGATGACCCCGGGGTCCACCGTTGCGGAAGCCGGGTGCAGCCGGGACGCCGACGGGCGGCGGCAAGGTACGGCACCAGGATGGGGAGCAGTACGGGCCACGGCATCCCGACAGCCCCCGCGGTTCCCCGAGTTCACTGGAGCAGATCCCATGAAGCACGTGAAGAAGGCCTCCTCGCGCACCCGTGTCGTGACCGGTGGCGCGATCGTCGCCGCCCTCGCCCTCGGCGGCTTCGGGGCCTACTCCGCGAGCGCCACCGGCGAGGAGACGGCTGCCGCGCCGGCCGCCGCCACCGCCAAGGCGGACGCCAAGAACAAGAACACGAACCGTTCGACGCACCTGACGATCGAGGCCGCCACGAAGGCCGCGCAGGCGACCCTGGACGCCGCAGAGAAGGAGAACCAGCGGGTCTCCGTCGCGGTCGTCGACCGCAACGGCAACACCCTCGTGACCCTGCGCGGCGACGGCGCGGGCCCGCAGTCCTACGAGTCGGCCGTCAAGAAGGCGTACACCGCCGTCTCCTGGAACGCCCCGACCTCCGAGCTCGCCAAGCGCCTCACCAACGCCCCGACCCTGCGCGACATCCCCGGCACCCTCTTCCTCGCCGGTGCCGCCCCCGTCACCGCCAAGGGCGCCCCCATCGCGGGCATCGGTGTCGCGGGTGCCCCCTCGGGCGACCTCGACGAGAAGTTCGCCCGGGCCGGCGTCGACGCCCTCGCCAAGTAGCCCGGGAGGAGCGGGGCCCGGCCCGCGTGCGGGCGGCGCCGTTCGGGAGGAGCATGGAAGGGGGTGGGAGTGCGCCGTCGGCGCCAACGGCCCAAGTCCGGGATGTGAGCAGGATGGTTGACCGCGCAACGAGCAGTCGGGGTGAGGCCCGGAAGGGAACGGCCCGCGACTCCCGTGGCAGCCGTCGCCACGACGACCCCCGGCATCGGGTCCGCATCCCCGGCTTCGCGCGTCCCGGCGGTGAGGGTACGGAGATCGGGCTGGGCGACGCCGTCGCCCGGGTGACCTCGGCGGTGGGGATCCGTCCCTGCGGTGGCTGCGGCCGCCGGGCCGAGGCGCTGAACCGGTGGATGACGATCGGTGGCGGGCCGGACCGCTGAACCGCCGTGCCAGGTACCCCCGGCGCCCTGAACAGAGCCCGCCGGCCGGTCCCCTGAACGCGCTCCCGCTTCTGACGGCCCGACAGAGTCCCTGTGAGGAGTGACTGATGAACCCCGAGATCATCGACACCGCCCCCGCCGCGGGACTCTCGCCGGAGACCGACGCCCAGCCCGCTCCGCCCGACCCCGTGCTCGCGGCGGAGGATCCCGGGCCCGTGCGCGATCCCGGCCCCGCGCACGCCGACGAGGCGACCGTCGTCCCGTCGTCCTGCGGCTGTACCGCGCCCGCCTCCTCCGGCGGCGGAGGCGACAACGACGACGGGGGCTACGTCTACGTGCTCGGCCGCGTCCGCGCCGTCTTCCCCAACGTCTCGATCCAGCACGAGTTCTTCCAGGTGGCGGGGGCCGGCGGGCAGACCGACAGCACCGACGCCGACGCGATGTACCGCGTGCTCTCCGCCCCGGAGAACCGCTATCTCGCCCGGCAGATGTGCTTCGTCCTGTCCGTCCAGGGCGTCGACACCTACATCCTCGAAGCCACGGACCCCACCGGCCTCGACGAACTGGTGGAGGCGCTGCGTCCGGTGGACGACGGGCGCGACCTCGCCGTGGTGGTGGGCGCGCTCGGCCCGGTCGCGCCCCCGAGCGCCTGCCAGGGGCTCTCCGTCCCCGTCGTCGGCGTGGTGAAGACCTGGGGCTTCGACCGCAAGGAGCTCATCGGCGCGATCGAGCGCCCCCAGGGCACCTCCCGCAAGGAGTTCGAGAAGGTCGTCGGCGCCCTGCTCGACCGGCTGCTCCAGCTCAGCGACAACGCCGGCACCGACCCGGTCGGCCGGGTCCTCAACTACCTGACGGTGCGCTGCCAGGAGATGTACCAGAAGACCAACGAGAAGCGCGCGGAGGGCTCCGTCCTCACCTCGGTGGAGGCCGGTCCCTCCCGGCTCAGCAGCCGGTCGCAGACCGTCATCACGGTCGTGTTCTCCTACACCAACCTCCAGACCAACGTGGTCGAGAAGTACTTCGTCCGCGTGGGTCTCGCCGGGTACTTCCCGTTCCCGGTGACACCGTTCCAGGAGTACTTCGCCCGCTGACCCGGGCAACGCCGGCCCGGGCGACAGAGAGAAGGAAGAGAGAAGGAGGCGAACGGACACATGAGCATCCCCGGATTCGCCGTCGAGGCGCCGACGCGCGACACACGGACCGGCGATCTGATCCGCCCTCAGGACGCACTCTGCGAGCTGGAGTTGGGACCGGTCTGCCGCAACAACTGCAAGGGAAGCCATGACTTCCGCACGTGCGTGAGGAAGTGCCTGAAGGCATTCTGCTCGGAGGACCCGTGGTGGTGACGCCCTGAGGGGCGTCCACGGATCCGGACCCGCGCACGAGAGTGCCCACGAGAACGCTCGCCCGGCCCTGGCAACGCCGGGCGACCGGCTCCCGCTCCGCAGCGGGCGACCGCCCGCTCCCCCTGAAGAGGTACGCATGGACCCCCTGGACCTGGTCGGCCTCACGCCGCTCATGGCGCGCACCTCCGGCCGGTCCTCGGTCGTGGTCGCGGTCATCGACGGCCGTGTGGCCCCGAACCACCCCGCCTTCGCGGGCCGTCCGGTCCGGGAACTGCGTCCGGACGCCGAGGCGGCCGCCGGAACGGGGTCCTGTGCCCACGCGGACGTGTGCTGTGCCCACGGCACCGCCGTCGCCGCGCTCCTCGCCGGGGACCGGGGCGTCTGCCCGCGCTGCACACTGCTGTCCCGGCCCCTCTTCGCGGATCATCCGGCCGACGGCGGCCCCGCGACCTGTCTGGCCGGCGTCCGCGTCGCGGAGCTGGCGGAGGCGATCACGGAGGCCGTCGACGCGGGCGCCCACGTCCTGAACCTGAGCCTGGCCCAGCCCGCGCCCTCCGGTGTCCGCGACCGCGCGCTGGACGCGGCGCTCGGTCACGCCGCCGACCGGGGCGTGATCGTCGTGGTGGCCGCCGGGAACCAGGGCCGGACGGGCTCCTCCCCGCTCACCGACCACCCGTGGGTCATCCCGGTGGTCGCGTACGACCACGCCGGACGCCCCCTGGCCCACTCCAATCGGGGCATCTCGATCGGCCGCAACGGAGTCGGCGCTCCCGGCGACCGCGTCCCCGGTGTGGGCCTCGACGGCCGCCCCGTCCTCCTGAACGGTACGAGCGCCGCCGCGCCCTTCGTCACGGGGGCGGTCGCCCTGCTCCGCTCGGCGTTCCCGGACGCCACCCCGGCGGCCGTGCGGTACGCGGTGACGCACGGGCCCGGACGCCGGCGGTCGGCGATGCCGCCGCTGCTCGACGCCTGGGCCGCGTACACGGCGCTGCGTGCGGCGGCCCCGGCCGTGATCCGCCGGACAGGCCCTACCGCACGCCCTTCTCGGCCGTCGCCAGGCCACGGCTGATGACGAGCCGCTGGATCTGGTTGGTGCCCTCGAAGATCTGCATGATCTTCGCCTCGCGCATGTAGCGCTCGACCGGGAAGTCGCGGGTGTAGCCGTAGCCGCCGAAGACCTGCACGGCGTCCGTGGTCACCTTCATCGCCGTGTCCGTGGCGATGAGCTTGGCCGCGCTGGCCTGGCGGCTGAACGGGCGGCCGAGGTCGCGGCGGCGTGCCGCGTCCAGGTAGGTGGCGCGGGCCGCGTCGACGGCGGCGGCCATGTCGGCGAGGAGGAAGCCGAGGCCCTGGTGGTCGACGATCCGGCGGCCGAAGGTGGTGCGCTCGTTGGCGTACGCCACGGCCGCGTCGAGCGCGGCCTGGGCGAGGCCGGTGGCGCAGGCGGCGATGCCGAGGCGGCCGCTGTCGAGCGCGCTGAAGGCGATCTGGAGGCCCTGGCCCTCCTGGCCGATGAGCCGGTCCTCCTCGATGAGGGCGCCGTCCCAGTACGCGGCCGTCGTCGGCACGGCCTGGAGGCCCATCTTGCGCTCGGGCGCGCCGAAGCTCAGGCCTTCGGTGGCGCCGGGGGCGAGGAAGCAGGAGATGCCGTGGCTGCCGGGGGCGGTGCGGGCGAAGAGGGCGTAGAAATCGGCCTTGCCGCCGTGCGTGATCCAGGCCTTCGTGCCGGTGACGCGGTAGCCGCTGCCGTCGTCCTGGCGCTCGGCCTTGCAGCTGAGGGCGGCGGCGTCGGAGCCGGCCTGCGGCTCGGAGAGGCTGTAGCCGCCGATGGTCCGGCCCTCCAGCATCGCGGGCAGCCGGCGCTCCTTCTGCTCCTGGGTGCCGAAGGTGTGGAGGGGGTGGCAGGCGAGGGTGTGGACGCTGGTGGCGACGGCGACGGCGGCCCAGCGCGCGGCGAGCTCCTCCAGGACCTGGAGGTAGACCTCGTAGGGCTGGCCTCCGCCGCCGAACTCCTCCGGGTACGGAAGGCCGAGGAGCCCGGCCTCGCCGAGGGTCGCGAAGAGCCCTTCGGGATAGGTCTCGGCGGCCTCGTGCTCGTCCACCCGCGGAGAGAGCTCCTTGTCGGCGATCTCCCGGGTGAGGGCGATGAGGTCCGCTGCCTCGGGGGTGGGAAGCAGGCGGTCGACATCCATGGCGACTCCAGCGGCGCGCAAAGTGGTACTGAGGAAGGTACTGCAGTACCGCTGAGAGTAGCGCAGAAGGGTGCCGCCGTAACCCCCCGAAGGGGCGGCCTGGAATACTGGCGGGGTGATCGAGACCTCCGCCGCCGACGCCCCCAAGCTGACGGGCCGCGGAGCGGCGCGCCGCTCCGCCCTCTTCGAGGAGCTCGTCGCCCTGCTCGTCGGCGAGGGCTTCGCCCGGCTGACGCTCGACGACCTCGCCGCGCGGCTGCGCTGCTCGAAGCGGACCCTGTACGGCCTGGCGGGCAGCAAGGAGCAGCTCGTCCGGGCGGCGGTCGTGCACTTCTTCCGGCGCGCGACCGCCCGGGTCGAGGCGGTGCTCGCCGCCGCGACGGACCCGGCCGAGCGGCTCGCCGCCTATCTGCGGGCGGTTTCGGCCGAGCTGGCGCCGGTCTCCCCGGCCTTCTTCGACGACGTGGCGGCCTTCGAGCCGGCGGCCGAGGTGTACGAGCGGAACACCCGCGCGGCGGCGGGCCGGGTGCAGCAGCTCATCGAGGAGGGCGTGCGGGCGGGGGTGTTCCGCGAGGTGCACGTGACCTTCGCGGCCGACGTCATCTCCTCGGTGATGGTCCGCATCCAGCGCCGCCAGGTCGCCGCCGCGACCGGTCTCGCCGACGCCGAGGCGTACGAACAGCTGGCCGAACTGCTGCTCAGCGGCCTCCGCAAGGCCTGAACGACCCCCGGACCGCGCCCGAGCGGCCCCCCGGGGCCCTGACGCTCGCCGGGTGAAGCGCGTCTGGCCGGATTCCGTCCCGCGTTCGATCACTCTGCGCAGATGATCCACTACTGTGTGCCGCGCCACTGACCACCCCACCCCAGGGAGCCTCCGCGTGGAGCGCAGCCGTACCGTCCTCAGGATCCGTGCCGTCCTCGCCGCCATGGGCGTCACCGCCGCCCTCGCCGCGGCCCCGGCGGCGCAGGCCGCCCCCGCCGAGAAGCCAATCGCCGCTCCCCCGGCCCCCTGCACCGGGGAGTTCGAGGGCGACAAGCGGCTCGGCCCGAAGTTCCTGCCGAAGAAGTGGCAGGAGCCGGTCGGCCCGCTCCTCAACCGCTACCACCGGACCGGGCAGCTCTCCTCCGCCGACTTCCTCAAGAAGTACTGGGAGGGCCCGGCCGACACCGGCAGCTGGAAGTACCCGCCGAACGACGGCTTCGCCGAGGTCAACGGCACCGTCGACAAGGCGCCGGATCTCCTGGAGGAGGGCGAGCGCCTGGACCGCTTCGGCTCGGAGTACGGCGGCTACCTGGCCCCGGCCGGCGACGCCTACGCGAAGCGGGCGCTGCCCCCGCAGAACCTCAACACCCGGGACGCGGCCTTCCCCTGCGACTACCACCTGTACGAGGTGACGAAGAGCTTCGTCGTCTGGGAGGGCTCCATCGCACCCTGGTTCGAGCAGCCGGGCGGCGGCCGCCAGATCAAGCTGGACGCGGCGTTCCTGAACCCGGGCGAGGGCCAGCGCCTCAACGTCAAGTGGCTGCTGGACAACGGCTACCTGGTGCGCGTCCCCGCGTGACCGACCGCCACGCGCTGGAGCGGGCACTCCGGGAGGCCGGGGTGCCCGCCGCGTACTACTGGATCGAGGGCGTCCACGAACCGGCGCCCACCCCGCCCGACTTCGTCTATCTCCGGACGAGGCCGGGCGGGCCCGGCTGGGAGACCGGGGTGTACGAGCGGGGCGCGTACGAGCCGGTCGCCACGCACGAGTCGGAGGCGGCGGCCTGCGCCCACCTCCGGGGCCTCCTGGGCCTCTAGGCAGCCCTGGTCGTCACCATCAGGCCCGCGACGAGCCCCGCGAGCAGCAGGAGGACGACCGACGGCCACGGCGGCCCGCCGTAACCGAAGCCGAGTGCCGCGCCGAAGCCCGTGCCCAGCGTCTGGGCCGTGACGACCGCGGCGGCGGCCGCGCCGGTGTGCCGGCCGAGGCCGGCGGCGACCACGGTGGCGAAGAGCGGCATGAAGGCCAGGCCGATCCCGAGACCCGCGAGGACCGTGGCCGGGAGCAGGACCGCGTATCCGGCACCGTTCTCGATCCCGACGATGGTCAGGGCCACGCCCAGCGGGGTGAGTACCAGGCCCGCGACCGCGAGGACGCGGGGCGCCACGCCCCGGCGCAGCAGCCGCGGGGCGATCTGGACCGCGGCGACGGCGAGCGCGGCGACCATGGGCAGCAGGGCGAGACCGGTCTGGGACAGGGAGTACCCGAGGTCCCACGTCAGGATCGACATCAGAGGCGGCAGCAGGGCGAGGCCGCCCGCGCCGGCGAGGAGCACGGCGAGGAGGCCGCCGAGCCGGTTGCGGTCCTTGAGGACGTACGGGGGCAGCAGCGGGTGCGCCGCGATGCTCTGCCACCCCAGGAAGGCCGCGAGCAGGACCGCGCCTCCCGAGAGCAGGCCCGTGGCCAGGGGGGTGCCCCAGCCGTGCGTCAACTTGACGGTGCCGTACAGGAGCAGGGCGATCGCGAGGGCGCCGAGCAGGGCCCCGGGCAGGTCGAGGCGGGTGCCGGTGCGGTCCGGACGGTGCTGCGGCAGGACGCGTGCCCCGGCCAGGGCGATCAGGGCGAGGACGGCGGCGATGCCCAGGACCGGGCCCCAGGCCAGCTCCGCGAACTGGAGCGCGACGACGGGCGCGCCGATGCCGGCGGTGGCGTAGACGCCGAAGGCCCTGGCCCGTGCACCCGGTTCGGGGAAGGCGGTGGCCACCAGGGTCAGCGCCGCCGCCGTCACGAGGGCGCCGAACCCGCCCTGGAGGGCGCGGGCCGTGATCAGCGCGGCGGGGGTGGGGGCGATCGCGTCGGCCGAGCCGCCCAGCACACAGGCCGCCGCGAGGCCCGACAGGCCGACGACCAGGGTCCGCCTGCCGCCCAGCCGGTCGGCGAGGTGCCCGCCGAGCAGCAGGAAGGCCGCGAAGGGGACGGCGAAGGAGTACAGCTCCGGGTTCTCCCGGTCGAGGCCGAAGGGGTCCTGCGTCACCGCCCCGAACAGCACCGCCAGTTGAGCGAGCACGATCACCGCCAGGCCCCGGCCGCGGCCGGTCGACGGGGCGGGGACCTCGTGGGCCGGAGCGGTCGGGGTGTAGGCGGGTGCGGGTGCCGGTGCGGGTGCCGAGTCGCGGGGCGCCGTCTCCGTGACGGGCTGTACGGACGGCCGGTCGACCGCCGCCTCCGCCCGCGCCGCCGGTACGTAGTCCAGCAACTGCGCCGCGTGCCGCCCCAGTTGGACCAGGACCTCGCCCGGCAGCCAGACCCCGTCGCCGTCCCCGGCGGTCAGGGCGGCGATCCGCTCGGGCGTGGGGCGAGCGGCCGGGTCCTTCTCCAGGCAGGCGCGGACGAGGCCGAGCAGGGATTCCGGGACGCCCGTGAGGTCGGGTTCCTCCTCGGCGACCCGGAAGAGGTGGGCGTTCAGACCGGTGTCGGTGGCGCCGAAGAGGAGGCGGCCGGTGGCGGCGTACACGAGGACGGCACCGAGGCAGAACACATCGCTGGCGGGGGTGAGTTCGAGTCCGCGGACCTGCTCGGGGGACATGAAGCCGGGCGAGCCGATCAGCATGCCGGTGCGGGTGTGCAGGCTGTCCCCGGCCAGGCTGTCCATGGCGCGGGCGATGCCGAAGTCGATGACGCGGGGCCCGTCCACCGTGACCAGGACGTTGGACGGCTTGAGGTCGCGGTGGATCAGGCCGGCGTCGTGCACGACCCGCAGCGCGAGGGCGAGGCGGTTGGCGAGGACGCGGACGGAGTGCTCGGGCAGCGGGCCGAAGTCCCGGGCGACGACGGTGGTCAGGTCGGGCCCGGCGATGTACTGGGTGGCGACCCAGGGCACCGCGACTCCGGTGTCGGTGTCCGCGTCGAGGACGTCCGCGGTCCAGCTGCCGCCCACTCTTCGCGCGGCCGCCACCTCGCGGGCGAAGCGTCTGCGGAACTCCGGCTGGGCGGCGTACTCGGACTGGACGACCTTGACGGCGACCGTACGGCCGACGTCGTCGCGACCGAGATAGACGAGGCCCATACCGCCCGCCCCGAGGCGGGCGATGAGACGGTACGGGCCTACGTGTGTCGGGTCTTCGGCAGTCAGCTGGTCCACGTCGAGAATCTATCCGTCGGTACCGGCGCGGTCCGGGAAACGGAGCTATGCGACCGAACCTATGCGTCCGTCCGGTTCGCGGGGTCCGTCGTGGTGGATGGGGGTGTGGGCGCCGGTGAGGGAGACGCCGCTGCCGCCGCGGCGGTTGGCGACGATCTCTGCGCCGATCGACAGGGCGGTCTCCTCGGGCGTGCGCGCGCCGAGGTCGAGGCCGATCGGGGAGCGGAGGCGGGCGAGTTCGAGCTCGGTGACGCCGACCTCGCGGAGGCGCTCGTTGCGGTCCTCGTGGGTGCGGCGGGAGCCCATCGCGCCGATGTAGGCGACGGGAAGCTTCAGGGCGGCCTGGAGGAGGGGCACGTCGAACTTGGCGTCGTGCGTGAGGACGCAGAGCACGGTCCGGCCGTCGACCTCGGTCGACTCCAGGTAGCGGTGGGGCCAGTCGACGACGATCTCGTCGGCCTCGGGGAAACGGGCGGGGGTCGCGAAGACCGGCCGGGCGTCGCAGACGGTGACGTGGTAGCCGAGGAACTTGCCGACCCGGACGAGGGCGGAGGCGAAGTCGATGGCGCCGAAGACGATCATGCGGGGGGCGGGGACGGAGGACTCGACGAGGAGGGTCAGCGGCTGTCCGCAGCGGCTGCCGTCCTCGCCGATCTCCACGGTGCCGGTGCGGCCGGCGTCGAGCATGGCCCCGGCCTCGGCGGCCGCGGTGCGGTCCAGCTCGGGGTGGCCGCCGAGCTTCCCCTCGTACGAGCCGTCGGGCCGGACGAGGAGGGCCTGCCCCAACAGGTCCTCCGGTCCGTCCACGATCCTCGCCAGGGCCGCCGCCTCCCCCGAGACGGCGGCGGCCAGCGCGGCGGGGAAGACCCCGCCGCGGACCGGGGTGACGAGGATGTCGATGATGCCGCCGCAGGTCAGGCCGACCGCGAAGGCGTCCTCGTCGCTGTAGCCGAAGCGCTCGACGACGGTCCTGCCGTCTTCGAGGGCCTGGACGCACAGGTCGTAGACCGCGCCCTCCACACACCCGCCGGAGACCGACCCGATCGCCGTGCCGTCACTGTCGACGGCGAGTGCGGCTCCCGGCTGCCGGGGCGCGCTGCCGCCGACGGCCACCACGGTGGCGACGGCGAAGGTGCGTCCCTGCTCGACCCACCGGTGCAGCTCTTCGGCGATGTCCAGCATGTCGGTCTCCTTGGGGGTGTACGGAGGGTGATTGTCGGACGTCAGCTGACGCCCAGCCAACCCTCGATCGGGTGAAGGGCGAAGAACACGATGAAGATCGCGGTCAGGGCCCACATGAAGGCGCCGACCTCACGGGCCTTGCCCTGCGCCACCTTGATGACGGTGTAGGCGATGACGCCGGCCGCGACACCCGGGGTGATGCTGTAGGTGAAGGGCATCAGGACCACGGTCAGGAAGACCGGGATCGCGACGGAGCTGTCGCCCCAGTTCACGTGCTTGGCGTTCATCATCATCATCGCGCCGATGACGACCAGGGCGGCGGAGCCGACCTCACGGGGCACGATCTGGGTGATCGGCGTGAAGAAGAGGCAGGCCGCGAAGAACAGACCGGTGATCACCGAGGAGAAGCCCGTGCGGGCACCCTCTCCGACGCCGGTGGCGGACTCGACGAAGACGGTCTGGCCGGAGGCGCCGGAGACGCCGCCGATCGCGCCGCCCGCGCCGTCGATGAACAGCGCCTTGGAGAGGCCGGGCATGCGGCCCTTGTCGTCGGCGAGGTTGGCCTCGGTGCCGACGCCGATGATGGTGGCCATCGCGTCGAAGAAGCCGGCGAGGACGAGGGTGAAGACGATGACGCCGACGGTGATGAAGCCGACGTCGCCCCAGCCGCCGAAGGAGACGTCGCCGAAGAGCGAGAAGTCCGGCTTGGAGACCGCGCTGCCCTTGAGCTCGGGAGCGCCGTTGGCCCAGGCGCCCGGGCCCTTGGCCGGGACGTCCGCGACCGCGTTGACGATCAGCGAGATGACGGTGCCGGCGACGATGCCGATGAGGATCGCGCCCGGGACCTTGCGGGCCTGGAGGGCGAAGATCGCGAGCAGGGTGACCGCGAAGATCAGGACGGGCCAGCCGACGAGTTCACCGCCGGAGCCCATGGTGACGGGCGGGCCGAACTGGGGCCCGGCGCCGACGAAGCCGGCCTTGTTGAAGCCGATCAGCGCGATGAAGAGGCCGATGCCGATGGTGATGCCGTGCTTGAGCGGCAGCGGGATGGCGTTCATGATCATCTCGCGGAGGCCGGTGACCACCAGGAGACAGATCACCACGCCGTAGACGACGCACATGCCCATGGCCTGCGGCCAGGTCATCTGCGGCACGACCTGGGTCGCGAGCACACCGGAGACGCTGAGTCCCGCCGCGAGGACGAGCGGGACCTTGCCGACGAAGCCCATCAGCAGGGTGGTCACCGCCGCCGCGAAGGCGGTCGCCGTGATGACGGCGGAGGAGGCGAGGACGTGCTTGTCGACGTCCGGGCCGCCCAGGAGGATCGGGTTGAGCAGGAGAATGTACGCCATCGCCATGAAGGTGGTGACGCCGCCGCGGATCTCCGTCGCGACGGTGGATCCTCTCTCCGAGATGTGAAAGTACCGGTCGAGCCAAGAGCGCCCGGCGGGGGTGCGCGAGCCGGAGCCCGCGTCCTCAGCGGTGGTCTTGGGCTCCACAGACGACTGGGTCATGGGGCCTACTCCCAAGGTTCAAAGGGGCACCCGCATCAGACTTCTCAAGCTCTGACGTGAAGCTGCGGGATTTGGGATATTGAGTTGGCTGCACGACCCGGGGGACGGCCCGAGACGAACGGGGTACTGCCGTGGTACGGGGGTACTGCTGGTACTGCCGGTGATGCGGGTACTCCGTCGAGGGAGTGCTCCGGGCGGTGCGGGCGGTGGAAGTGTGACGTTCCTGGGAGGCACGCACCGCCCGGAGAGTCCTACAGGGTGCCGGTGAGCGCCTCGGGGCGGACCGGCGTCTTGTTGAGCTCCAGGCCCGTCGCCGCCCGGATCGCCGCGAGGACGGCCGGGGTGGACGACAGGGTCGGGGCCTCGCCGATGCCCCGGACGCCGTACGGCGCGTTGGGGTCGGCCAGCTCGAGGTAGTCGACCGGGATGGTCGGCGTGTCGAGGATCGTCGGGATCAGGTAGTCCGTGAAGGAGGGGTTGCGCACCTTCGCGGTCTTCGGGTCGACGATGATCTCCTCCATCACCGCGACGCCCAGGCCCTGGGTGGTGCCACCCTGGATCTGGCCGACCACGGAGAGCGGGTTGACCGCCTTGCCGACGTCCTGCGCGCAGGCCAGCTCGATGACCTTGACGAGACCGAGCTCGGTGTCCACCTCGACGACCGCGCGGTGCGCGGCGAAGGCGTACTGGACGTGGCCGTCGCCCTGGCCGGTGACGAGGTCGAAGGCCTGGGTCGGACGGTGCCGCCACTCCTCCTCGACCTCCACGGCCTGGTCCTCCAGGACGTCCGCGATGGACGCGAGGGCCTCGCCGCCGTCGGTGACGACCTTGCCGCCCTCCAGCAGGAGTTCGGCGTTGGCCCAGGCCGGGTGGTACGAGCCGAACTTGCGCCGGCCGATCTCCAGGACCTTCTCGCGGACGATCTCGCAGGAGTTCTTGATGGCGCCGCCGGTCATGTACGTCTGGCGGCCCGCGGAGGTCGAACCGGCCGAGCCCACCTGCGTGTCGGCGGGGTGGATGGTGACCTGCTGGACACCGAGCTCGGTACGGGCGATCTGCGCGTGGATGGTGACGCCGCCCTGGCCGACCTCCGCCATGGCGGTGTGGACCGTGGCGACGGCCTCGCCGTTGATGACCTCGATGCGGATCTTGGCGGTCGAGTAGTCGTCGAAGCCCTCGGAGAAGCCGACGTTCTTGATGCCGACGGCGTAGCCGATGCCCCGGACGACGCCCTCGCCGTGCGAGGTGTTGGACAGGCCGCCCGGCAGCGCGCGGACGTCCGCGCCCTCGCCGGCGGTCTCCCACTGGCGCTCCGGCGGGAGCGGGCGGGCCTTGACCCGGCGGAGGAGCTCGGCGACCGGGGCCGGGGAGTCCACGACCTGGCCGGTCGGCATGATCGTGCCCTGCTCCATGGCGTTGAGCTGGCGCAGCTCCACCGGGTCCATGCCCAGCTTGGCCGCGAGCTTGTCCATCTGCGCCTCGTAGGCGAAGCAGGCCTGGACCGCGCCGAAGCCGCGCATGGCGCCGCAGGGCGGGTTGTTGGTGTAGAGGCCGATCGCCTCGATCTCGACGTCCTCGATGACGTACGGGCCGACCGAGAGGGAGGAGGCGTTGCCGACGACCGAGGCCGTGGACGAGGCGTACGCGCCGCCGTCCAGGACGATCTTGCACTTCATGTGCGTGAGCTTGCCGTCCTTGGTGGCGCCGTGCTCGTAGTAGAGCTTCGCCGGGTGACGGTGGACGTGCCCGAAGAAGGACTCGTACCGGTTGTAGACCATCTTGACCGGCTTGCCGGTGCGCAGGGCGAGGATCGAGGCGAGGATCTGCATGGAGATGTCCTCGCGGCCGCCGAAGGCGCCGCCGACACCGGCCATGGTCATCCGGACCTTCTCCTCGGGCAGGCCGAGGCAGGGGGCGATCTGCTTGAGGTCCGAGTGCAGCCACTGGGTGGCGACGTACAGGTCGACGCCGCCGTCCTCGGCCGGTACGGCGAGGCCGGACTCGGGGCCGAGGAAGGCCTGGTCCTGCATGCCGAAGGTGTACTCGCCCTTGACGATGACGTCGGCGCGCTTGGCGGCCTCGTCGGCGTTGCCGCGGATGATCGGCTGGCGGTGCACGATGTTGGGGTGCGGGACGTGGCCGGAGTGGTGGTCGTCGCGGTTCTCGTGGACCAGGATCGCGTCCGGGGCGAGGGCGGAGGCCTCGTCCGTGATGACCGGGAGCTCCCGGTACTCGATCTTGATCTTGGCGGCGGCGCGGCGGGCGGTCTCCGGGTGGTCGGCGGCCACGAGGGCGACCGGCTCACCGTGGTGCCGGACCTTGCCGTAGGCGAGGACCGGGGTGTCCTGGAACTCCATGCCGTAGTTCTTCGCGGCCGGCAGGTCCTCGTGGGTCAGCACGGCGTAGACGCCGTCCATCGCGAGGGCCTCGGAGGTGTCGATGGACACGATCTCGGCGTGCGCGACGGTGGAGCGCAGGATCTGGCCCCACAGCATGTCCTCGTGCCACATGTCCGAGGAGTAGGCGAACTCGCCGGTGACCTTGAGGGTGCCGTCCGGGCGGAGCGTGGACTCGCCGATGCCGCCCTTGACGTGGTTCTGCGTGACGTCGGTGGGCGTGCCCACCGGCAGTGTGTTCTGAGCCATCGTCAGACCGCCTCTCCCTGACGCTCCTGGCGAGCGGCCGCGAGGCGGACCGCGTCGAGGATCTTCTCGTAACCGGTGCAGCGGCAGAGGTTGCCGGAGAGCGCCTCGCGGATGTCCGCGTCCGTCGGGGACGGGTTGCGCTCCAGCATCTCGTCGGCCGCGACGAGCAGGCCGGGGGTGCAGAAGCCGCACTGGACCGCGCCGGCGTCGATGAACGCCTGCTGGATCGGGGAGAGTTCGACACCCTCGCCGGTCTGCGAGTCCTGGGGCTTCGCCTCCCACTTCTTGGCGGCGTCGATCGAGGTGCCGCAGGCGCCGGAGGCGCAACCGCCGTGCTCCTCGCGCTGCTTGGCGAACTCCGCCAGGCCCTCGACGGTGACGACCTCGCGGCCCTCGACCTGACCGGCGGCGACCAGACACGAGCAGACCGGCACGCCGTCGAGACGGACGGTGCAGGAACCGCACTCGCCCTGCTCGCACGCGTTCTTGGAGCCGGGCAGACCCAGGCGCTCACGCAGAACGTAGAGGAGGGACTCGCCCTCCCAGACGTCGTCGGCTTCCTGCGGACGACCGTTGACCGTGAAATTGACGCGCATGGTTATGCAGCTCCCTCAAGCGTGCGGCCGGCGCCGCGGTACTGCTCCCAGGTCCAGCCGAGCTGGCGGCGAGCCATGATGCCGACGGCGTGGCGCCGGTACTTGGCGGTGCCGCGGACGTCGTCGATCGGGTTGGCGGCGGCCGAGCAGAGGTCGGCGAACTGCTTCGCGATCGAAGGGGTGATGATCTTGCCGTTGTCCCAGAAGCCGCCCTCTTCCAGAGCCGCGTTCAGGAAGGCCTCGGCCTCCTTGGCGCGGATCGGGGTGGGCGCGGCGGAGCCGATGCCGGTGCGCACGGTCCGGGTCTCCGGGTGCAGGGCCAGGCCGAAGGCGCAGACGGCGATGACCATCGCGTTGCGGGTGCCGACCTTGGAGTACTGCTGGGGGCCGTCCGCCTTCTTGATGTGGACGGTCTTGATGAGCTCGTCGGGCTCGAGCGCGTTGCGCTTCACGCCGGTGTAGAACTCGTCGATCGGGATGAAGCGGTTGCCGCGCACCGACTCGACCTCGACCTCGGCGCCCGCGGCGAGCAGGGCCGGGTGGGCGTCGCCTGCGGGCGAAGCGGTGCCGAGGTTGCCACCGACGCCGCCGCGGTTGCGGATCTGCGGGGAGGCGACCGTGTGCGAGGCCAGCGCCAGACCCGGGAGCTCCGCGCGCAGGTTCTCCATGATCTGCGTGTACGGGACGGAGGCGCCGAGGCGGACGTTCTCCTCGCCGACCTCCCACTCGCGCAGCAGCTCGATACGGTTCAGGTCCAGGAGGTACTCGGGGCGCCGGTGGTCGAAGTTGATCTCGACCATGACGTCGGTACCACCGGCGATGGGCACGGCCGTGGGGTGCTCGGCCTTGGCGGCGAGCGCCTCCTCCCAGCTGGCGGGGCGAAGGAAGTCCATGGTGGCTCTCTTCTAGTGATTCTGGTGATCGGGGGTCGAGCTAGTGGGTCCGGGGGGACGGCCGGCCCTCGACATCGTGTTCATGTGCTGTTCACGCGGTGTGTGGCCTAGTACACAAGCCACGATCGCCCGGGTGCAGTCACCGAAAACATGAAGGAGTTGGCTGGTGCCCGTCGTCGTCTTGTAGATTCGAACGAAAGGCGGGGAACAGTAACCTCGCCGTTTTCCCCTGGAAACGGTGGCACCACCCCACCGTCGACAACGCGACACCCACCATCACCGAACGAAGGAACGGCGGCGACACGATGCGGCTGCGCGCACTGCTGGAGAACGACGCGCTCGGGCTGCGCCTGCTCGGCGGCGACGACGAGCTGGACCGGACCGTCCGAGGCGTCATGACGACGGACCTCAAGGACCCCAGCCGGTACCTGTCGGGCGGCGAGCTGGTGCTGACCGGGCTCGCCTGGCGGATGGAGCCGGCCGACTCCGAGCCCTTCGTCCGGATCCTGGCCTCGGCCGGCGTGGCCGCCCTGGCCGCGGGCGAGGCCGAGCTCGGCCCCGTCCCCGACGATCTCGTGGCGGCGTGTTTGCGCCACCGCCTCCCACTGTTCGCAGTGAACGAGTCCGTTGCTTTCGCGACGATCACCGAGCATGTTGTTCGACAGGTCTCCGGCGAGCGGGCCGGCGACCTCGCGGCCGTCGTGGACCGCCACCGGCGGCTCATGACCTCGGGCCCCGCGGGCGGCGGCCCCGAGGTCGTCCTCGACCTCCTGGGCTCCGACCTGGACCTGCGGGCCTGGGTCCTCTCCCCCACCGGCCGCCAGATCGCGGGTGCGGGAGAGCCCCTGGAGGCCGGGCTCGCGGCCACCCTGGCCGGTGAGCACCTGGCCGCCACCCGCACCGGCCGGCGCGGCCCGCACCGGCTGAGCGTCGCCGGGGCCACCTACTCGCTCTTCCCGATCCGCAACACCGGCCGGGGCGCCGCGCCCGCCTCCCGGGACGTGCGCGAGACGGTCCTGTCGGACTGGCTGCTGGCCGTCGAGGCGGACGCCGGGGACTGGCCGGCCGCCCGGCTCGACCTGCTCCAGGGCGTCACCCAGCTGATCGCCGTGGAGCGGGACCGGCGCGACGCGGCCCGTACGGTACGGCGCCGGCTCGCCCAGGAGGTCCTGGAGCTGGTGCAGACGGGCGCCGCGCCCGCCGAGATCGCCGCCCGCCTGCGGGTCGCCGCCCCGGTGCTGCTGCCCGGGCTCGGCACGGCCCCGCACTGGCAGGTGGTCGTCGCCCGCGTGGAGTGGGACCAGGAGGCCGGTCAGGCCCCCGTGGACAGCGGTCCGGTCGCGCAGGCGCTCCTGGAGGAGATCCTCGTCGACCCCGCGACCGTCGGCGCCGAGTCGGCGGACCGGATCGCGGTCGCGCACAGCGGCGACGAGGCGATCGCCCTGGTCCCGCTGGCGGCGGGCCCGCTGCCGGAGAGCGAGGACGACGGCCCGGCGCCCGCCCTGGGGCTGCACGCGGACGCGCTGCTCGCCTCCGTACGGGCTCCGCTCTCCTCGGGCCTCGACGGCGACGGGCGCGTCACGCTGGGCGTCAGCGCGGCCGTGGCGTCCGCGGAGGGCCTGCGCGGGGCCCTGGAGGAGGCCCGGCACGCCCGCCGGGTCGCCGCCGCCCGTCCGGGCCGGGTCTGCGCCGCCGGGCACCACGAGCTGGCCTCGCACGTGCTGCTGCTGCCGTTCGTCCCGGACGACGTGCGGCGGGCCTTCACGGCCCGGCTGCTCGACCCGCTGCGCGACTACGACCGGCGCCACCGGGCGGAGCTCATTCCGACCCTGGAGGCGTTCCTGGACTGCGACGGCTCCTGGACCCGCTGTGCGACCCGCCTCCACCTGCACGTGAACACGCTGCGCTACCGGGTGGGCCGGATCGAGCAGCTCACCGGCCGTGATCTCTCCCGTCTGGAGGACAAGCTCGACTTCTTCCTCGCGCTGCGGATGAGCTGAGCCGCGCGAGCCGGTTCGAACGGTCCGGGGCCCCGGCGCTTCACTCCTTCGGGCGAGTCCGGAGGAGTGGCGCCGGGGCCTTCGTCGTCCCCCGCGCGCCGCGCCCCGCGGACCGGGTCCGGGGCTGATCACCGGCGTGATCACGGGCCGGTCGGCCCTCCGGCGGCCCGTCGCGCCGGATCGGGGCCGGGCTCTCCACCCCGGCGCGAGTTTGTGAAATTTTTCACCCGACCCCTTGGCCGGGTGCTGCCGTTCGTGCTGAGATGCCGTCCTACTCAACAGCTCAATGGCGCGCTCGGGGAGGGCAATGTGGCGGATACCGCCATGTCTGGTTCCGAATCAAGGGGTGGCGAAGATCCGTCCCTCGCCTACGGCAAGGAGACACCCGTGGAGACCGCCATATGGCGGCTCCGCTCCCGAGGTTGCTGGACGGACGCGGCGGCGCTGCTCGCGCCGCACGCGGCCGAACCGGCAGCCGCACTCGAACGGGCCGCGCTGCTCATCGAGCGCTGCCTCTACACCGAGAAGGGCTGGGCCGACGCCGAGGAGGCCCTCCGGGCGGCCGAGGCGGTCGCCGGCACCGACGAGGAACGCGGGGCAGCGGCCTGCGAACGCGGCTATCTCGCCTACGCCTCCACGCTGTTGGGCGTCCGCGACCGGGCCGACGAGGCCCGGATGGCGCTCGGCCGTGCGGCGGCGCTGATCGGCCCGTCCGCCGGCGGGCGGCCGCTGCTCGACTTCCGGCGCGGGCTCATCGCCCAGAACCTCGGCGACTCCCCGCAGGCGGCCCGCGCCGCGTACCGCAGGGCGCACGCCGGGGCGACCGCGCAGGGGGACTCGCTGCTGCTCTCCTTCACCTGGCGGCACCTCGCCGGACTCGCCCTGCGCGAGGGGGAGTTGGCGGAGGCACGGCACGGCTTCGCGGAGTCCCTGCGGATCCGCGAGGAGCTGGGCTACCTGGTCGGCACGGCCCCGGCGCTCACGGCCCTGGCGACCACGGAGACCGAGCCGGAGGCGGGCCGCCTGCGGGCCGAGGCGAGACGCCTCTTCCAGCTCCTGGGCGGCGTCCCGACCTGGCTGTCGGGCCAGCTGACACCGCGGGCCGCGACCTGAAGTCACCTGCTCCGAAAGCCTGGTGACGCCTCGTCACCAAGAGGTGGGGGCGAGGCACACCAGGCTGTCGTCGGTGCCGACGAGGAGGTTGCCGGCACCGGTGACGGCGACCGCGCGGACCGGGGGGCCGGGGCGGAAGGAGAGCGTCGGTCCGCCCTCCGGCCGGTGGAGCTCGACGAGGCCGTCGGCCCAGGCCGCGGCGACCAGCGGCCCGTACGGGGTCTCGGTCGCGTGCAGGGAGACGACCGGCGAGGGGCGTTCGGCGAGGGGCTCGGGGCGCGTGGCGCGGCCGGGGGTCCAGAGCCGGACGCTCCCGTCGGCGCCGCCGGAGCAGACGAACGGGGTCTCGGACTCGACCGCCGCGACGGCCGTGACCCGGCCGCTGTGCGAGGCCGACTGGTGAAGGCCCGTCAGGCCGAAGGCGTGGACGGAGCCCAGCCGGTCCCCCACCACCACCGAGCCGGCGATCGCCGCGAGCGCCGTGCCCGGGTGGCGGGCCAGGGTCGCCGAGACCGCCTCGGTGAGCCGCTCCAGGTACGGGGGCCGGGGCGCCGTGCCCCGTACGGCGTGCAGCCGCCCCCGGTCGTCCAGGAGCAGCACCGTGCCGTCGGGGGCGGGCGCGAGCGCGGTGATCCGGCCGGGGACGCTGTGCGCGAGGCGCCCGAGGGAGCTCGCGTCGGCCTCGTGGAGCAGCCGTACGGTGCCGGTGGGGTCGCCGACGAGGAGGGTGCCCTCCAGGGGGCCGCCCGCCGCGCCGAGCACGGCGACCGGGCCCGGCCAGGGCGGGTTGAGGTCGCCGCGGTGACGGGCCCACCGCACCCGCCAGGGCGCGCCGTCCGCGAGTGCGGCGAGGGCGGGGCGGAGCCGGGGGTCGGCGCCGTCGCCGAGCGCGGCCAGGAGGACCAACGCCCGTTCCGCCGGGGCCTGTTCACGACAGAGCGACTGTCCGGCGCGCATCCAGGCGGTCCTCAGGCCGCCGTGCTCGTCGGCGCTGCCCTCGCCGGGCCGGCCGGACGGCTCGGGCCCGTCGAGGGTGCCGGGCACCCCGGCGAGCGCGGCGCCCGTCACGTACGCGGTGGTGACGAGCAGCGGGTCGGCCGCGCAGACGGCCGCCGGGTCGGAGAGGTCCGGCAGCGGCGGCGCCGGCTCCGCGGCGGCGCCGTCGGCGGTCTCGGGCGCGCCGTCGAGGTCGACGACGGCGACCCGGCGTTCGGCGCGCAGCACGGCGGGGGCCGGGGTGCCGCTCCGGGCCTCGACCACGAGCCGGATCCGGCCGACGCCGGCTAGTTCCGCGATGAGCCGGGTGAGCGCGGCGGGTTCGGCGGCGGCGTGGAGGTCCGTGAGGAGGAGGACGGCCCGGCCGGCGGGGCGCACCTCGCTGGTCGCGAGGGCGTGCACGAGGTCGCCGGGCGAGCGGGCCACCACGCCGAGGCGGTCGGCGATCGTCCAGGCCGCGCCGAGCGCGCTCTGCCCGGCGAGCGGGACGAGCAGCCGGGCGGTGCGGCGGCGGGCCCGGCCGGAGCGGGGGCCGTACGCGGCGAGCCAGCCGAGGAGGGCCGTCTTGCCGCTGCCGGGGGCGCCGGTGACGAGGCAGAGCCGGGGCGCCTCGGGATCGGTGAGCCAGCCGAGCAGCTCGGCGGCCTCGGCTTCCGTGCCGTCCCAGGCCGGGGACGAGGTCGCGTACGTCATGGGACACCTCACGGGCGACGCGGTACGGACGGCTGACGCCTCCGACCTTAGTCGTCCGGTGCGGTGACTACCCCGATCCGGTGAACTCCGAAACCGGCCCGGGCCCCGCCCACGCCCCCGATCCGGTGACGCCCGAACCCGGGCGGTGACGTCCGGGCCCGAGCAGGGAGCCCGCCCACGCCCCCGATCCGGTGACGCCCGAACCCGGGCCGGTGACGTCCGGGCCCGAGCAGGGAGCCCCGGTCAGGACTCCGAGCCGGTGAAGTGTTCTCGTACCAGGGTCTGGACGACCGGCAGGTCCTGGGCGATCAGGGCGTCGAGCAGGGCCGTGTGCTCGGCCGCGTCGGCGACCAGGACGCCGTGCCGGAGGACGGGGGCGCTGATCAGGGGCCACTGGGAGCGGCGGTGCAGATCGTCGGCGACGGCGAGCAGCTGCTCGTTCCCCGCGAGGGAGAGGACGGCCCGGTGGAAGGCCCGGTCGGCCTCGGCGTAGTGGGCGCGGTCGCCCCGGGCCGCCGCGGCCGCGGTCGCCTCGGCGAGCGGCCGGAGCTCGGCCCAGCGGGCGGCCGGGATCGTGCGGGCGAGCCGCAGCATGACGGGGACCTCGATGAGCGCGCGGACCTCGGCGAGCTCGGCGAGCTCCCGTGGGGTGCGCTCGGTGACGCGGAAGCCGCGGTTCGGCACGACCTCGACGGCGCCCTCGACGGCGAGGCGCTGCATGGCCTCGCGGACGGGGGTGGCGGAGACGCCGAAGCGCTCGGCGAGGGCGGGGGCGGAGTACACCTCGCCGGGGCGGAGCTCGCCGCCGACGAGGGCGGTGCGGAGGGCTTCGAGGACCTGGCCGCGGACGGAGTGCCGCTGCACGGTGCGGGGTCCGAGGGGCGCCGGGTCGTCGTGGGTGTGCTCGCCGCGGGCCGGTTCCGTGCCGCGTGCCTGCTCGGGCACCCGTACGGACGCGCCGGGACGTCCCGCGGCGTCGCCGAAGGGCGGGGACGGTCTCTCCGTCGCCCGCTCGCGCGCTGCGCCCTGCTCCACCCGGGTCCTCCTGCGGCCTCGTGCCGGGCCCGGCTCGCATCGCCCGGGTCCCCTGTGCACCATAGGCGAACGGACCGACATCCGGGGCATACGGGCTGCCCCGCAGGTGGGAGGGGGTCCGCGGTGGTGAGAGGCCACCCCGAATCGGGTAAGGTAAGGCTAACCTGCCAACGCTCGCGATTCGGTGGTCCGCATGACCGTCCCCGCCCTGTTGCCCACGCCCCTCACCTCGCCCGTCGCGGCCTCCTACGCCCGGCTCGCCGAGGTCTTTCCCGGCCTGCGGATAGAGGAACCCTCCCGGGGCGAGCGGCTGCCGCGCGGCGCCGGCTGGGTCGGCGCGGAGGAGCTCGCGGCCGGCGGCCCCGCCCTCGACGCCTTCCTCGCCTGGGACGACGCCCAGGTACTGCGGGACCACGGCGCCCGGGCCCGCCCCGACGTCGTCGCCAGTTTCGGACTCCACCGGTACGCCTGGCCCACCTGTCTCCTCGTCACCGTCCCCTGGTTCCTGGACCGTCGGGTACCCCGGCTGCCCGTCCGGAACGTGGCCTTCCAGCGCGTGCGGGGCCGACTGTCGGTCCGCGTCGAGGAGTTCGCCTGCCTGCCGGACGACCCCGCGGCCGCCCTGCCCGGCGCCCGGGTCGTCGCCGACGAGGAGGCGCTGCGGGCCGAGGTGCGCGCCTCGCTCGCCGAGCACTTCGAGGCCCTCCTCGGCGGCTTCGGGCCCCGGATGCGGCGCGGCCGCCGGGCCCTGTGGGGGATGGCCACGGACGAGATCGTCGAGGGCCTCTGGCACATCGCGGCCCTGCTCGGCGAGGAGCCGCGGGCACTGGCCGAGCTGGAACTGCTCCTGCCGGGCACCCCCAAGCCGTACAAGCCGTACGCGGGCGGGGCGGGCTTCCGCGAGCTCGCGGGGTCCGCGGGGCCGGACGGCGCCGCGCGCGCCACCCGCGACCGGGCCACCTGCTGCTTCTTCTACACCCTGCGCCCCGAGGACACCTGCCTCACCTGCCCGCGCACCTGTGACGCCGAGCGGGTCCGCCGGCTGGCCGCGACCGCCTGAGGATCGCGAGGGATTACGCCACCCGTCCGGGTGGCGTAAATCGAACACACACCCCCTTCCCTGTATGTGCGTTCGACCAGATCGCACCTATTCGTATGCCCTGCGACCCCGATGGCGTGCTCTTGCCCGGAAACCCCTTGAGCGCCCCACGGGGTCGGCCAGTATGGGCCGCCAAACGCCCTACTGCGATGCAAGGGACACCGCATGAGACTGACCGACATATCGCTGGACTGGCTGCTTCCGGGTGGCGTGATGGTGGCCGGAGTCCTGACGGCGGTGGCGGTGCTCGCGCGCGGGAAGCGCGCCGGTGACCAGGCCGCGGCCGACGACTCCTGGGAACGCAGCGAGGAGCGTCGCAGACGCAAGGAGGCCGTCTACGGATTCGCCTCGTACGGGCTGCTCTTCCTCTGCGCGGCCGTCGCGGCGGCGCTCTCCTTCCACGGCCTCGTGGGCTTCGGCCGGCAGAACCTGAACCTCTCCGGGGGCTGGGAGTACCTCGTCCCCTTCGGCCTCGACGGCGCCGCCATGTTCTGCTCGGTGCTCGCGGTCCGCGAAGCCAGCCACGGCGACGCGGCCCTCGGCTCGCGCCTGCTCGTCTGGCTGTTCGCGGGCGCGGCGGCCTGGTTCAACTGGGTGCACGCACCGCGCGGCATGGGCCACGACGGCGCTCCGCACTTCTTCGCCGGCATGTCCCTCTCGGCGGCGGTCCTCTTCGACCGGGCGCTGAAGCAGACCCGCAGGGCCGCGCTGCGCGAGCAGGGCCTGGTGCCCCGTCCGCTGCCGCAGATCCGGATCGTGCGGTGGCTGAGGGCGCCCCGGGAGACCTTCGCGGCCTGGTCGCTGATGCTCCTTGAGGGCGTACGGACCCTGGACGAGGCGGTCGACGAGGTGCGCGAGGACCGGCGGGAGAAGGAGCAGAACAGGCTCCGCCGGCGCGACCAGGTCAAGCTGGACCGGGCGAGACTCAAGGCGATCAACCGTCAGCACCGGGCCTTCGGGCTCGGCCGCGGCGGCGGACGCCAGGTCGAGATGGCGGCGCTCGGCGCCGCTCCCGGCACCGGCCAGGGCCCGGGCGCGGGCAGTGGTTCGGGCTCCGCGACGGCCGCCGTGCAGGCCGCCGTCGCGGAGCCCGCCATAGCGGACCCCGGACAGCTGCCGCTTCGACACCGGCCCTCCCTGCAAGCCGTCAGGGGCGATGAGCCCCGCCCCGGCGAGTCCCGGACGGTGGACCTCACCGCCGAGGACGACACCCAGGCGCTGCCGCGTCTCGACTCCCTGGAGCGCAAGCTCAAGGATCTGGAGCAGCAGTTCGGCTGAGGCACGCGTCACGGAAATCCGGCGGGGCCGTCTTTCAGGCGGCCCCGCCGTTCAGTTCGAACCACACCACCTTGCCCACCCCGTGGTTCTCGACCCCCCAGGAGTCGGCGAGGGCCTGGACGAGGACGAGTCCCCGGCCGTGCGTACCGTCGTCGGCGGGCGGTACGGGCGGCCGCTCGAGTCCGGACACGAAGTCCCGGACCTCGACCCTCAACTGCTCGGGGACGACCGTCGCGGTCACGACGGCCCCGTGCTCGGTGTGCACCAGGGCGTTCGTCACCAGTTCGCTGGTGAGCAGTTCGGCCACGTCGGAGGCGCCCGGCCCGCCCCACTTCCGCAGCAGTTCACGCAGGGCATGTCGCACCTCCGGCACCGCGGTGAGATCCGCGCATCCCACCTTTCTGAGCAGTTGAGTCGGCTGTCGTGCCTCCCCGGCCATATCCCCCACCCACAGGTCGCGTCGAACAGGCTCACGGGGATGCATGCCCCGTGTCACCGTCCGCATTCATGAGGTGGTGGCAGACGGTCAGGGTCTGGGCACGTTGCGCAGGTTGGAGCGGGCCATCTGGAGCATCCGGCCCACTCCCCCGTCCAGGACGATCTTGCTGGCGGAGAGCGCGAAGCCGGTCACCATGTCGGCGCTGATCTTCGGCGGGATGGAGAGCGCGTTGGGGTCGGTGACGACGTCGACCAGGGCGGGTCCCTTGTGCTTGAAGGCGTCCTTGAGCGCGCCCGCGAGGTGCTTGGGCTTCTCGACCCGCACGCCGTAGGCCCCGGCGGCGCGGGCGATGGCGGCGAAGTCCGGGTTCTTGTTCGTCGTTCCGTACGAGGGAAGTCCGGCGACCAGCATCTCCAGCTCGACCATGCTGAGCGAGGAGTTGTTGAAGACGATCACCTTCACGGGCAGGTCGTACTGGACGAGGGTGAGGAAGTCGCCCATCAGCATCGAGAAGCCGCCGTCGCCGGAGAGCGAGACGACCTGGCGGCCCGGGTCGGTGAACTGGGCGCCGATCGCCTGCGGCAGGGCGTTCGCCATGGAGCCGTGGCTGAACGAGCCGATGATCCTGCGCCGCCCGTTGGGCGAGAGGTAGCGGGCCGCCCAGACGTTGCACATGCCGGTGTCGACCGTGAAGACCGCGTCGTCGTCGGCCAGTTCGTCGATGACGGAGGCCACGTACTCGGGGTGCACCGGGACGTGCTTCTCGACCTTGCGGGTGTACGCCTTGACGACGCCCTCCAGCGCGTCGGCGTGCTTCTTCAGCATCTTGTCGAGGAAACGGCGGTCGGTCTTGGCGCGGACCCGCGGGACCACACAGCGCAGGGTCTCGCGGACGTCTCCCCAGACGGCCAGGTCGAGCCGGGAGCGGCGGCCGAGGTGTTCGGGCCGGACGTCCACCTGCACGATCTTCACGTCGTCGGGCAGGAAGGCGTTGTACGGGAAGTCGGTGCCGAGCAGGATCAGCAGGTCGCACTCGTGGGTGGCCTCGTAGGCGGCGCCGTACCCGAGCAGCCCGCTCATCCCCACGTCGTACGGATTGTCGTACTGAATCCATTCCTTGCCCCGCAGGGCGTGGCCGACCGGTGCTTTGATCCGCTCCGCGAACTGCATCACCTCGGGGTGCGCCCCCGCCGTGCCGCTGCCGCAGAAGAGCGTCACCCGGTCGGCCTCGTCGATCATCCGGACGAGGGCGTCGATCTCGGCGTCGCCGGGGCGGACGGTGGGCCGGGTGGTGACGAGCGCGGTCTCCGCCGACTTCTCGGGGGCCGGCTGGGAGGCGATGTCGCCGGGCAGCGAGACGACGCTGACGCCGCGTCCGCCGACGGCGTGCTGGATCGCCGTGTGGAGCAGCCGGGGCATCTGCTTCGGGTTGGAGATGAGTTCGCTGTAGTGGCTGCATTCGCGGAACAGCTGGTCGGGGTGGGTCTCCTGGAAGTAGGAGAGGCCGATCTCGCTGGACGGGATGTGCGAGGCGAGCGCGAGGACCGGGGCCATCGAGCGGTGGGCGTCGTACAGGCCGTTGATGAGGTGGAGGTTGCCGGGCCCGCAGGAGCCGGCGCAGGCGGCGAGGCCGCCGGTGATCTGGGCCTCGGCGCCCGCGGCGAAGGCGGCGGTCTCCTCGTGCCGCACCTGGATCCAGTCGATCGCCCGGGTGCGGCGGATCGCGTCGACGACCGGGTTGAGGCTGTCGCCGACCACTCCGTACAAGCGCCGGACGCCCGCGCGGACGAGGATGTCGACGAACTGTTCCGCCACGTTCTGTTTGGCCATGGCTCCATCAACACACGGCCCGCCGGGTTACGCCTCCCAGACGGCCACCCCCGTACGGTCGTCGGCGTAACCGGTCACCCTCAGCTGGGTGTCGGCGAGGAAGGCGGCGAGGCCCGGCGGCTCGGCGTCGGCCCAGCGGGCGGCGAGCTCGTGGGCGAGGGCCGGTTCGCCGCGCATCGGCTCGGCGAGGCCGGGCGAGGCGAGGAGGAGGGTGTCGCCGGCGCGGGCCACGGAGGCGCGGAAGCGGAAGGGCTCGGCGGGCGGCGGTACGGGCTCCTCGATGAGCGGCGGGGCGGTGGTGATGCCGAGATCCATGGTGAACCTGTCCCCCTCCTCGGTGGCTTCCGGCGCCGGGGGCGGCGAGCCGAAGCCGACGACGGGGGCGCCGGTGACGGCGGCCGGTTCGGGCAGGAGCGGTTCGAGGTCCTGCCAGGAGCCGTCGCGGAGCCGGAAGAGTCCGCCGCCGCCGATGCCGAAGAACACGCGCGTGCGGCATTCGGGGTCGGCGGGGACGAGGAGGCAGCGGAGCGTGGCGGTGTACTCGTCGGGGGCGAGGCCCCGCTCGGCCGCGCGGGCCCGCAGCTTGCCGTAGGTCCGGTCGGTGAGCCGGTGCAGTCCGGACTTGAGGTCGCCGCGGCGGCCGGACCTGATGTCCTCGGAGAGCCGGGCGTGGCTGCGGCAGACGGCCTCGGCGATCCACTGGCAGGCGTCGGCGGCGGCGAGGTGGGCGCCCTCGGCGGCGCGGGCGCCGGCGGCGACGGCGACGAGGACGAGCGCGGTCTCGTCGTGGCCGAAGCGGGCGGTGAGCAGGGCGTCGCGCCGGGGTTCGCCCCGGTAGCGGGCGGAGTCGCCGCGCACGGAGGCGGCGCGCAGGGTGCAGGTGCCGTACCGGGCGCCGTCGAGGACGGTGTCGGCGACGAGCTCGGCGAGCTCGCCCGGCCGGGCGACGGGCAGCGCGGTGGGCTCGGCCTCGTAGGTGGGCGGCCGGCTCCCGACGAAGCCGGTCCTGGGCCGGGGCACGGAGACCTCGACGGTGAGGTCGGGGGCGGACCCGGTGTCTGCGTCCGGCTCCTCGGGGGCGTCCGGTTCCCGGAGCACGGGCACCTGGACGGTGGGCGTCTCGACGGGAGGGGCGGCCGGGCGCGGGGGCGGGCCCGGGAAGGTCCGCGGCCGGGGATCCCGGGGCGCCTCCCAGGGCGCCGGTCCCGGCACGGCGGCCGGCGGCGGGGCCGGGGGCGTCGGCGGGACCTGGGGCGGCCCGGGCGGGGGTGGCGGCGGGACCTGCGGCACCGGGTCGCACGCGACCGGGTCGTACGGGACCGGGTCGTACGGGACCGGGACCTGCGGTAGCGGGTCCCGGTCCGGCACCCGGATCGGCACCGCGCGCGGGGTCGTGTCGAAGTGGTCGTCGAGTGTGTCACCCGAGTCCGTCGGGGCCGTGTCCGGCGCCGCGTCGTCGTAGAGCTTGTCCCACCAGTTGTCCCCCTGCTGAGTCATGCCCTTATTGTCCACCGCGCACGGCGTCCGAAAACGGGACATCAGGAAAACCGTTGCTGCAAATGGGTGGTCCGCCGGGCGACCCCACCCCCCACGGGAAGGACGCCCGGCGGACCGGCGTGGTCAGCGCACGTCGTAAGCGCGGACCACGGTCTGGGTGACGGAGTTGCCCTCGGCGTCCGTCAGTTCGGTCTTCAGGGTGACCTGCCTGCCGGTCGCGCCCGTGTGGTTCACGGTCGCGGTCCAGCCGTCGCCCTGCTGGGAGACCTGCGCTTCGGTCCAGGTCGTGCCCCCGTCGTAGGAGTACGAGAGCTTCGCCGAGGTGAGCGCTGCGGGGGTGTAGCCCGCGTGACCCGTCGCGGTGAGGCCGATGTGCTGGCCGTCGGTCGCGGCGAGGGTCTTGAGTCCGTCCTCCGGAAGGTCGTACCGGGGGAAGAGAATGGGGATGCCCTGAGAATAGACGCTCTCGTCAAGCTTGGAGGTGAATTTCCACACCGAGTTGACGGATGTGGAGCGGGCCCACACCTTACTGCCTATCTTCATGGTGTTCTGTTCCAGCGTGTACGTCCCGGCTTCGGCCGGTACCTCGAAGACGCCGAACGGCCAGCCGGACTCGCCGAGGACCTCGCCGTCACGGCTCAGGCGCACGTTGCCGATGTCGCCGAAGGAGCCGGGCTCGGCGTGGTGGGTGGAGTCGCCCCACATGGCGTCGGCGAAGCCGATGAGGTTGCCCTGCCGCTCGGCGACGAGGACCGGCTTCCCGGTGGTGTCGCGCGGGGCGGTGGGGGCGATGACGCCGTCGTACCACTGCTCGGTGCGCCGCTCGCCGGGCGCGTACGCGTGGCGGACGCCCATCATGATCTCCCCGAACGGGAAGCTGCTGTTGACCATCTGCTGCCAGGCGGTGTCACCGGCGGAGTAGTACTCGGTGCGGGTGCCGGGCGCGGGGACGGTCTCCAGGGAGCCGAAGGAGATGCCGAGGCCGTTGGGGCGGTAGGCGGCCGGGAAGTCCGTGAAGTCGGTGGTGATGCCGGCCGAGCCGTAGGTGGAGTCCGTCCGGCCGAGGCGGGCGTCGCGGACCCGGTACTCCTCGTCGTCGCGGATCGCGCCGGTCTCCGGGAAGGCGAGGTTGTAGAGGTAGGGGGTCTTCGCGGTGGCGTTCCAGGCGAGCGTGACCTCACCGGCGGCGAGCTTGCCGAGGAGCGCGGTCGCCTCCGTGGAGGGGACCGCGAGGACCGGGAGGCCGAGGCCGGTGAAGCCGCCGGTGGGGTACCAGCGGCCGGGGGCCGCGTGGTACGTGACGACGGCGACGGCACCGGCGGCCTTGGCGTTGCGGGCGAGGGTGCCCGCGCCGGTGGAGCCGTCCGGGAGGCGGACGAGGGCGATGCGGCCCTGGACCCCGGCGGCCTTGAGCTCGTCCGGCGTGCCGGTTCCGGCGTCGACGAGGCGGGCGGAGCCGGTGCCGTCGAGGTTGTCGGAGCCGAGGGAGGCGGTGAGCGGGTGCAGGGCCAGTCCGTCGCCGGTGGTCAGCGAGGTGATCTGCGGGGCGGCGGCCCGCCAGTAGCTGCCGAACTCGAAGTCGCCCTCGTCGGCGCCGCCTTCGACCGAGGCGTAGTAGCCGCGGAGGGTGCGCGGGCCGGTGGCGGTTCCGGCGTGCAGCCAGAAGTCGTCCCAGGAGCGGGCGAACGCGAGGGTGGCGCCGCGGAGTTCGGAGGGCTTGTCGGTCTTCACCGACAGCCGGTGGGCCTTGCGGGCGTCGAGGACGACGGTGGTGTCCTTCGTCAGCTCGACCTGGGGGCGGCCGAGGTAGCTGAGCGAGTCGTTCAGCGTGGCGCCCTCGCCCGCGTCGGGCGTGGTGACGAAGGAGGAGAGGAAGTAGCTGCCGGGGCGCAGGCGGTAGACCTGGTCGGCGGCTCCTTCGTTGAAGCGGCGCTCGCCGGTGGCGGTGTCGGTGCCGATGACGTCGAGGGAGGAGGCGCCGGAGGCGGGCTTGCCCTGACGGTCGATCAGCTTGACGCGCAGGGTGACCGTCTCGGCCTCCACGTACAGCGAGAACGGGGTGGAGACGTGGAGGCCGCCGGGGCCGGTGGCGACGACGCGGCCGGTGACGTCGCCGTACTGGGCGCGCTCCAGGCGGGCGTCGGGGGCGAGGTCGAGCGGGACCTGGACGGTGGCGCCGGCGGAGACGGTGACGGTGCGCGTGCCGAGGCGGGCGACCGTGGAGCGGACGGCGGAGCCGTCGTTGCCGGTGACCTTCTCGACGGCGAGGTTCAGGGTGACCGGGGCGTCGGAGGTGTTGGTGTACGGCACGGAGACCGTGGTGCGGTCGCTCTTGTCCTGCGGCCAGTTGAAGGTGCCGCCCTGGACGGCGGGGGCGCCGAGGACGGTCTGGTCGATGGCGGCCTTGACGTCGAGGCGGCCGCCGCCGACCTCGCGGACGTCGCCGGGGACCGCGCTGTCGGCGGAGGCGACGAGCGCGGACTTGATCTCCTGGGCGGTCCAGTCGGGGTGGCGCTGCTTGACGAGGGCGGCGGCGCCCGCGACGTGCGGGGTGGCCATCGACGTACCGGACATGGACTGGTAGGCGTACACGCCGCGGCCGCCGGCCGCGGCGGCGGAGATGCCGACGCCCGGCGCGGCGATCTCGGGCTTGAGGGTGTGGTGCACGATCGTCGGGCCGCGGCTGGAGAACCAGGCGGTGGAGTCGTCGCGGTCGGTGGCGCCGACGGTGAGCACGCCGGGCGCGCATCCGGGCGAGGAGACGGTGTTGTGCGTGGGGCCCGAGTTTCCGGCCGCGATGACGAACAACGTGCCTTCGTTCCGGGCGAGTTCCTCGGCGGCGACGCTCATCGGGTCGGTGCAGTCGGTGGGTTCGGGGCTGCCGAGGCTCATGGAGACGACGTCGGCGCCCTGGGCGACGGCCCATTCCATGCCCGCGATGATCCAGGAGGCGGCGCCGGAGCCGGAGTCGTTGAGGACCTTGCCGTTGAGGAGGTCCGCGCCGGGGGCGACGCCCTTCTTCCTGCCGTCGCTCGCGGCGCCGGAGCCGCCGACGGTGGAGAGGGTGTGGGTGCCGTGGCCCTGGTGGTCGCCCGTCGTGTCGGAGTCGGTGAAGTTCTCCGCGGCGACGATGCGGCCCTTGAGGTCGGGGTGCTCGGCGTCGGCGCCGGTGTCGAGGACGGCGACCTTGGTGCCCTTGCCGTCGTAGCCGGCGGCCCAGGCCTCGGGGGCGTGGATCTGCTTCGTGGACTGCTCCAGGGTGGCCTGGACCTTGCGGTCGAGCCAGAGCTTCTTCAGGCCGGAAGCGGAGCGGGCGTTCGGGGCGCTGATCTCCGCCCAGAAGGTGGCGGCCTGCTTCTTCTCCGCCGTGAGCGCGACGCCGTCGACGGCCTTGAGCACCTGGCCGCGGCGGGCGCCGCGGGGGGCGGCGGGGACGGAGCGGGCGAGGTCGGAGCCGTAGACGGCGATGAGGGGCAGCGTGGTGGTGGCGGAGTCGTCGTAGCCCTGACGGATCAGGCCGGTGACGTTGAAGAGCTGCTCGTCGACGCGTCCTGCGGCGAGCGCGGCGGTGGCGTCCTCGGGGTAGACGTACAGGTCCTGGCCGGAGCGGCGGGTCTGGACCAGGGGGACGGTCCCGTCCTCGCGGGGCAGGGCCGTGGCCGCCGGATTGCCCTCGGCGTCACGGGTGACCAGGACGCGGTCGCCGGTGACCAGGGTGACCGTGGCGGTCCTGGCTCCGTCGCCGGTGCGGGCCGCGGCCTCGCTGCCGACCAGCGGTCGCTTGCCGGCCGTGTCGTCCTTCGGCTCATCGGCCATGGACGGCGCGACCGCGGTGACGGCCAGGACGACGGCGGTCGCCGCCCCCAGGGCCGTACGCGAAATCGGGCGCATCGCTCTCCCCATCTGAATCCGGAAAATGGGCACAAATCACCCTTCGCCGGAGGCTGTTGGTGCTGCGGTGGCGCCACATTGGCAGAGGTGAGGGCGGTACAGGGATGATGGGTGAGGCGGGAATACGCCGTGGCCGTTTCCCGCCAGGTCACCAACGGAACGAATGCCTCCGGTGAACGTCCCCGGAAGATCCGGGACGCCCATCGGAGGTGCGGCGAGGGGTGGGGCATCCATGCTGGGAGCGATAGGTCTCGACGAACGCCAGGAGTCCGCGTACCGCGCCCTGGTCGCGCTGGGCGCGGCCGAGGTCACCGATCTCGCGCACCGGCTCGCCCTGCCCGAACGGGACACCGAGCGGGCCCTGCGCCGCCTGGAGTCCCAGGGGCTCGCGGCCCAGTCCTCGGCCCGCACCGGCCGCTGGGTCGCGGCGCCGCCCGGGGTCGCGCTGGGCGCGCTCCTCACCCAGCAGCGCCACGAGCTGGAGCAGGCCGAGCTGGCGGCCAAGCTGCTCGCCGAGGAGTACCGGGCGGAGGCCGAGGAGGCGGCCGTGCACGACCTGGTGGAGGTGGTGACCGGCGCGAGCGCCGTGACGCACCGCTTTCTCCAGCTCCAGCTGGGCGCCCAGGAGGAGGTCTGCGCCCTGGTCACCGGCAAGCCGATCGCGGTCTCGGGCATGGAGAACGACGCGGAGGAGCAGGCGGCGGGGCGCGGCGTCCGCTACCGGGTGGTCCTGGAGCGCGAGGTGCTCAGCCTCCCGACCGGGCTGCTCGAACTGTCGGCGGCGCTCGGCCGCGAGGAGAAGGTCCGCGTGGCCGACCGGGTCCCCACGAAGCTGGTCGTCGCCGACCGGTCCCTGGCCATGGTGCCGCTGACCGGGCGGGGCGCCGAGCCCGCGGCGATCGTCGTGCACGCGAGCGGGCTCCTCGAATCGCTGATGGGCCTCTTCGAGTCGGTGTGGCGGGAGGCGCTTCCGCTGCGCCTCGGGGCGGGCGCGCAGATCACCGAGGACGAGGCGCCGGGCCCGGACGTGATGGACCTGGAGATCCTGTCGCTGCTGCTCGCCGGGATGACGGACGCGAGCGTGGCGAAGCAGCTGGACCTGGGGCTGCGGACCGTGCAGCGGCGGGTCAAGGGGCTGATGGAGCTGACGGGGGTGACGACCCGGCTGCAGCTGGGCTGGCACGCGTACGAGAAGGGCTGGGTCGCCCGCGGCTGAACCCCGCCGGTACGGGAAGGGCCGGGTCGGTCGCGGCTGAGCCGGGGCGGTATGGGAAGGGCTGGGTCGCCCGCGGCTGAGCCGGGGCGGTATGGGAAGGTGAGCGGCCGGTTCCGCTTGCTGCTCATTCCCCAGGAGTTCCCGCCCCCATGAACGGACGACGCCGTCGCGCCCTGCTGGCCACCGTGACCCCCATGCTGGAGCCCGGTGAGCGGGTCGAGGTGACCTGCGTCGTCGGCCTGAGCACGGTCTCCGTACGCCGGACCGCCGCCTTCGGCGTGGCCTCCGCCGTCCTCAGCGGTGGCGCGATGGCGGTGATACCGACGCCGGTCCCGATGTACCTGGCGATGACCGACCGCCGGCTCTTCGTCTTCCGGGCCGATCCGGTCTTCGCGAAGCCCGTCGAGCACACCATGACGATCGCGCGCGACGGCCTGTTCCGTTCGGCGATCAAGGAGCGGATCCTGAACTCCTCCCTCGTCCTCTCCTCGCCGAACAGCGAGCACGCCCTCAAGCTGATCTTCCCGCTGATCAGCCGCAAGGAGCGGAACCTCGTGGCCGCCGCCCTGCCCCTGGCCGCCTGACCGCCCCGTACCCCGTACCCCGTACCCCGTACCCCGTACGCCCCGCGCGACCTGCGGGAATCCGCGCGGTCGTGCACCCTGGGCAGCGTGGGTGTGTGGCAGCTCCTGATGATCGCGACGGTGATGCTGCTCGGTCTGTTCGGGGTGCTCGCGCCCGGCGTGCCGGGAACGTGGCTGGTGTGGGCGGCGATGCTCTGGTGGGCGCTGCACGAGCGGACGGACCTCGCCTGGATCCTCCTCGCCTCCTCGACCGGCCTGCTGCTCCTCACCCAGGTGATCGTCTGGCAGCTGCCGCCGCGCCGGATCCGCGGCGTCGGCATCACCCGGCGCATGGTGACGTACGCGGGGGTGGGCGCCGTCCTGGGCTTCGTCCTGCTCCCGGTGGTCGGCGCGATCCCCGGCTTCGTCGGCGGGATCTACCTCTCGGAGCGGCTCCGCCTCGGCGGACACGGCCAGGCGAGGGCGGCGACCCGGGCCGTGATGCGGGCCGCCGGCACGAGCGTGCTGGTCGAGCTCTTCGCCTGCCTGCTGATCGTGGGCGCGTGGGCGGGCGCGGTGATCTGGGGCTGAGGACCGGATGCCGCCGACCGGACGGGTCCTAGGTCGGACGGCGGAGCCCGTACCCGTCCCCGTGCCGATCCGCCGGGGCCCGGGCCGCGCGACCCTGGACCCATGAGGGATTTCGATGGCTTCAGCGAGGTCGAGCGCGCCTATCTCACGGAGAGCCGTCGGCTCGGACGGCTGGCGACCGTCGACCCGTCCGGTCAGCCGCAGGCCAGCCCGGTGATCTTCTTCCCGCAGGACGACGACACCATCCTGGTGGGCGGGATCGCCATGGGCCGGACGAAGAAGTGGCGCAACCTGTGGCAGAACCCGAAGCTGGCGCTGGTCGTCGACGACCTCGCGAGCGTCCGCCCCTGGCACGTGCGGGGCGTCGAGATCCGCGGCGAGGCGGAACTCCTCGTGGGCCCGCACACCCTCGGCCCGCACTTCAGCGAGGAGGTCATCCGGATCCATCCGCGCCGGGTGCACAGCTGGGGCCTGGAGGACTACGTCCCCGGGAGCGCCGAGGCCAGGTAGCGGGTGGCGTACGAGCGCCAGGGCCGCCACTCCTCCGCCTCCCGGCCGTCCGCGAGGGCGACGTCCGGGTCGCCGAGGGCCCGCATCCGGATCAGCGCGGCGGCCTCGGGGGTCACGCCGGGGACGGCGAGCAGGGCGCGCTCGGCCTCGTCGCGGTCGGCCCCGGGGTCGAGGCGTACGGCTCCGTCGGCGAGGGCGCGGGCCAGCGGCCCCGCGACGGGGTGACCGGTCAGGGCGGCCGGCTCGGGGAAGACATGGGTGAGGGTGCCGCACGCGGTGGCCAGCGGGGTGCCGTACGGCTCGACGACCCGGGCCGACTCCTCGGCGCCGAGGACCGTCCGCAGCGCGAACTCCTCGGGCTCGGCCGTCCCTGGGGAGCGCAGTCCCGGCCGGGCGGCCACCTCGGCGGCGAGCCCGGGGGCCGCCCCGAGCCGCTCGGCGACCGCGTACGGGTCGGCGTCGAGGTCGAAGAGGCGGCGCAGCCGGTGCACGGCGGTGGTCAGGTCGCGCAGCTCGGTGAGGTGGATGCGGGCCTCCAGCCAGCGGCCGCCGGAGCGCTCGTCGACGGAGACGACGCCGGTGCCGTACGGGAGGCGGAGCGTACGCCGGTAGGTGCGGGCGCCGGGGGCGCCGACGACCTCCTCGACGCGGGGCACGGCCTCGGCGGCGAGCAGGTCGAAGACCTCGACGGCCGCGTACGGGCCCCGGTGGGCGAGCCGCAGCGGCACCCCGGCGGCGAGCGCGGTACGGGCTCCCGCGCCGCTGCCCGCCTCGGCGCGCAGGGCGGTGGGGGTGCGGGCGTAGACGGCGCGGATGGTCTCGTTGAACTGGCGGACGCTGGCGAATCCGGCCGCGAAGGCGATCTCGGTGACGGGCAGCCCGGTGGTCTGGAGCAGCAGCCGCGCGGTGTGCGCCCGCTGGGCGCGGGCGAGGGCGACGGGTCCGGCGCCGAGTTCGGCGGTGAGCTGGCGCTGCACCTGGCGGGTGCTGTAGCCGAGGCGCCCGGCGAGTCCGGGCACGCCCTCGCGGTCGACGACGCCGTCGCCGATCATCCGCATGGCGCGCCCGACGACATCGGCCCGGACGTTCCACTCGGCGGAGCCGGGCACGGCGTCGGGGCGGCAGCGGCGGCAGGCGCGGAAGCCGTGGCCCTGGGCGGCGGCGGCCGTCGGGTAGAAGGAGACGTTCTGCCGTTTGGGGGTGACGGCGGGGCAGCTGGGGCGGCAGTAGATGCCGGTGGTCCGGACGGCGAAGAAGAACTCTCCGTCGAACCGCGCGTCCCTGCTGCTGACCGCCTCGTAGCGGGTGTCGTCGTCCCTCATGGCTCCCAGTGTGCGGGAGCCGCCCGACCCCGGCTCGCGGTTTTCGGACACCACGATGGGGGTCGGGCGGCGGAGTGGAGAAGGCGCCCCTAACGTCCGCGGCCACCCCGCTTGATCTCCATGGCCGTACGCCCTTCCCGGCCCATGCGCTTCCACTCCTTGAGCATCTCGGAGCGGACCCGGGCGTCGGTCTTGGCCACGATCCGCCGGTTCTCGCGGATCAGCTTGTGGTAGCTCTCCAGACGGCGCACGGGCAGCGAGCCCTCCTCGATGGCCGCGGCCACGGCGCAGCCGGGCTCGGCCTCGTGGGCGCAGTCGTGGAAGCGGCACTCCGCGGCCAGCTCCTCGATCTCCGAGAAGACCTGGCCGACGCCGGCCTCGGCGTCCCAGAGTCCGACGCCGCGCAGTCCGGGGGTGTCGATGAGGACTCCCCCGCCGGGCAGCACGAAGAGGTTGCGGGTGGTCGTCGTGTGCCGGCCCTTGCCGTCGACGTCACGGGCGGCCTGGACGTCCATGACGTCCTCGCCGACCAGCGCGTTGGCGAGGGTCGACTTGCCGGCGCCGGAGGCGCCGAGCAGCACGGTGGTGCCGCCCGCGACGGTCGCCGCGAGCACGTCGATCCCTTCTCCGGTGGCGGAGCTGACGGGCAGCACCTGCACGCCGGGCGCGACGGTCTCCACGTCCTCGACGAGGTAGGAGAGCCCGACCGGGTCGGGCACGAGGTCGGCCTTGCTGAGGACGACGGTCGGCTGGGCGCCGGACTCCCAGGCCAGGGCCAGGAAGCGTTCGATCCGGCCGAGGTCGAGCTCGACGGCGAGCGAGACCGTGATGACCGCGTGGTCGACGTTCGCGGCGAGGATCTGACCCTCGGACCGCTTGGACGAGGTGGACCGCGCGAAGGCCGTACGCCGCGGCAGGCACGCCCGTACGTACCGCGGGTCACTGGCCCCCTCGGGGTCGACGGCGGCCCAGTCGCCGGTGCAGACGACCCGCAGCGGGTCGTGCGGGGTCACGAACGCCGTGTCGGCGCGGACGACCCCTTCGGCGGTGGCGACGTCACACTGACCGCGGTCGACACGGACGACCCGCCCCGGGACGAGTCCCTGGGCGGCATACGGCGCGAACGCGGCCTCCCAGCGCTCGTCCCAGCCGTGGCCGGCGAGCGGGTGCTGGGCAGTGAGAGAGGAAGACGGGTGGAGCGAAGCGTGAAGCAAGGGGAACCCTTCGAAGGGCGGCCCCGGCGGCGCGCTCCGAGCGCGCGGGAACAGGTGTCAGCCGGAGGCCACGGAGGTGGGAACGATGAACTCCTGAATGCGGGCAGAGCCCGTCACCGTGACAGTCATCAATGTCCTCACCTCCTGCTTCTCAACGAACCGACGCCGCCCCTCGGGAGCGGATACGCGTCACCATAGCCCCGCCCCAGGGCACAGCACCACCGATTAAATCCGAGACCTCACCCGCCCGGCATCGGCTCCGGACGCTCCGCCGTTACGCCGCGAGTCGCGCAGTGTCCCGGGCCTCCACCTGGTGGCTCCGCCGTGAACCTTCGGCATTTCTCCGCCATGACAACCGACTTCCCCTGCTGCCAGGGACTCCACACTGCGAGAGGAACCTCGCGGCGCCGTGATCCAATGGTGTGATGGCATGGGATGAATGGGACCGCGCGAAAGCAGACGTGACCGCCCGACAGCAAGCGTCGATGCGCCTCAACCAAGTGCCAGGCGGCCCAGGAGGCAACCAACAAGCCGACCTCGTCGTGAACCAGGACGACCTCGGCGCGGTAGGCCATGAGGCGTTCGTGCTGCACAGTCAGTTACAGAAAGCGGCCGACATCGCCGGCGCCGACGCCGACGCGGAGGGGGCCGGCTCCACGATGCAGGCGGCGGCCTTGAAGGGCAGCAGCTTCGCCCTCGGGAGTGAGCTGGAGACGACGGTGTCCACCTGGACCTCGCAGGTCAAGAGTGTCCTTCAGGCATGTGCACACATCTCGAACCACCTGGACTCCTCGAAGAAGACACACGCGGAGAACGACGCCGCGATCGCCGCGTCCCTCAGGAACCGGGACGGCTCGGCCGTGCCCGTCTCCCGCCTCGCCGAGTACTTCAAGTAGGGAGGAGCGCTTCATGAACTACACCGAGCTCATGGAAGTCGACCTCGGCAAACTGGGGACGGCAGTCGCCGACTGGCGGCGCATGGCCGAGAAGATGCAACGGCTCGGCGGCGAAGCCCGAGACGGTATGAAGACGAAGGCTGACAAGGCCCGTTGGGACGGTGTCAACGCGAGCGTGACGCGGGACTTCGTCGGCAAGACAGTGAAGGAGTTCAATGACCTTCACGAGGAAGCGCAGAGCATCTTCAGTGTCCTCGATGACGCACTCACCGAGCTGAAGAGCCTCCAGCAGCAGGCCAGGAGTGTGACCGCCGAGGCCAAGGAGAAGGGCTTCAGCGTCACCGGCCACAAGGACGGAACAATTGCGATCGCGGACGCCCTCATCTGCGAGGTGGACGGGCCCGGTCAGAAGAAGCGCGACACGATGCAGTGGTACGCCGACACACTGACCGGGATCGTGAGCCATGCCACCGAGGTCGACGCGGCCACAGTACGGGCGCTGCGCGCGAGCCACGGCGGTGATCCGACCAACGCAGGCCACGCCTCGTACACGTCGCTCGACCAGGACATGCTCCCCCGCGCCATGAAACTCGCCGGGCTGGGGAAAGACGCCGATGACAAACAGCGCGGAGAACTGCGGCGGCTGTGGACGTCCCTGAGCCCCGAGGCCCGGGCACAGCTCTGGACTCAGCACAAGGACGACCTGCTGGCGGTCGGCCTGTTGACGCCGTCGGTCAAGCGAGTGGCCGCCGACGACGGGGCAGGACCATACGACGTCGATTCACCTGGCTTCGGGGACTACTGGATGGAGTTGCAGGCCAACGGGATCTCGAACAGCGGTGACTTCATCGGCAAAACGGACGCGGCCCGGCACATGGACCACTACCTGAACGGGACCGGCAGCACTCTCGACCTCGACGTCGACAGGATGCTGAGCGACGAGAACGACACCGTCCTGCGCGACGTATCGGCGCTGACGCGTGCCAAGCAGGAGGACGAATGGCGCCGTCAGGCGCTTGAGGCATACGCGCAGTCAGGCGGCAAGCCCGTCGCCATCCCTGTGGAGACCGCAGGGGTTGGGTACACCCATGACAAGGGGCCGGATGGTGTAGCGAACTGGTACCTAGCGGTGGGCAGTGCCATGACGAACACCACGGGTGTCGTCACCGCGGCACCGGGCCCGGACGGCAAGCCGCACGTCACCATCGACTACCAGGTCAACGTCTGGGACCGGTACAACTGGGACCCCGGCAAGTCCACACCCATCGGCCCGACCACGGTCACCGACGCCGACATGGCCCGCATGCACACGACGGGACAGGCCAGAGAGTTCGACATGAGAGGGAGCAGCTCGGTGCAGCAGCACGACATGACGTCGGGCGGCGCCTGGCCCGACCCGAAGGAACCTGGACGGGACGGCACACGTACCGACATCGGCCGGAACGGGGACGCCCGATGAACAGGGAGCCGCGAAGTGGGTGGCATGTCGCGCTGACCGGCGGGATGACCGTGCTCGCCGCGTTGCTGGTAACCGGATGCTCGGGTGCGGCGGGGAGCCGTACTCCGGCAGCGGACCGCACCTCGCGGCAGGTGTCGCACTGGGTGGACACGGCAACCGTGGAGTCGGTGGCCAAGACGCTGCACGTGCGGGTACCGGCGACGGCGACGGAGGCGAAGGCTGCACACTTGGCGGGGCTCCAGGACGACGGTCTGATCATGGCGTTCGTTCTCCCCACGGCCGAGGTGGACAACTTCGTCGCACAGCTGAAGCCGGAGGAACCGCTCAGCCTGCGGGAACAGCCACTCGCCCGTAACACGAACCCGTCGACGCCATTCTCGCACCTGGGGCTGCCCGAACCCGACCTGTCGGCGAAAGTCCGTGAAGGTCAGGTGTGCGCACCCTGCGAGGACAACCTCGACTGGCTGAAGATCGCGGTGACACAGGTCGACGCACACTCCAGCCGGGTCTACCTCAGCGGCGCCGACTGACGACTGCCCGCTGAGTTCTTTCCGAATGGCCACTGATCGGGGGACGGGGGCGCCACGTCCAGGCCGTGCTTCAGGAAGCGCGAGCGGCCAGCCACTTGGTGAGGTCGCCCGCGATGCGGTCGGTGCTGGTCTCGACAGTCACGTCGTGTTCGCGGCGAGTGGTGTCGCGGCGCACGACCTCGTATCCGTGTGTACCCCCACTGTCACCGGCCTCAACCTCGGCTCCCCGCCCGCACAAAAGCGAGGTCTGCACGAGCCTGGGCTGCGCGCTGAGGAAATCTCTCTCCGCTGCATGTTCGTGCCGGACTCCCAGGCCAGGGCCAGGAAGCGTTCGATCCGGCCGAGGTCGAGCTCGACGGCGAGCGAGACCGTGATGACGGCGTGGTCGACGTTCGCGGCGAGGATCTGACCCTCGGACCGCTTGGACGAGGTGGACCGCGCGAAGGCCGTACGCCGCGGCAGGCACGCCCGTAAGTACCGCGGGTCACTGGCCCCCTCGGGGTCGACGGCGGCCCAGTCGCCGGTGCAGACGACCCGCAGCGGGTCGTGCGGGGTCACGAACGCCGTGTCGGCGCGGACGACCCCTTCGGCGGTGGCGACGTCACACTGACCGCGGTCGACACGGACGACCGCCCCGGAATGAGTCCCTGGGCGGCATACGGCGCGAACGCGGCCTCCCAGCGCTCGTCCCAGCCGTGGCCGGCGAGCGGGTGCTGGGCAGCGAGAGAGGAAGACGGGTGGAGCGAAGCGTGGAACAAGGGGAACCCTTCGAAGGGCGGCCCCGGCGGCGCGCTCCGAGCGCGCGGGAACAGGTGTCAGCCGGAGGCCACAGAGGTGGGAACGATGAACTCCTGAATGCGGGCAGAGCCCGTCACCGTGGCAGTCATCCTCACCCCCTGCTTCTTCTCAACGAACCGACGCCGCCCCCTCGGGAACGGCGTCCCTCAGGAACCGGGATGGCTCGGCCGTGACCGTCGTGGCACTGGTCGCGCTGTGCCGGTCGGCGACCCGACGCCATCGCAGGCCCGGCGAGGGCCGGGGCGCGTCATCGCTTCACGCGGCTGCGCACGGCGAGGACGGCAAGCCCGAGCAGGGCCGGCTCGACGAGGCGGGCAGTCATCTCGACGTATGTCCCGATGGTGGTCAGGTCCTGTCCGGAGGCCCGGAAGATCACCGAATTGGCCACCACCCTCAGGGACTTCTCGAACCTCGCGGTCGACAGACGCTTCGTGTACGGCCCTTTCGGGTCGACGGGTTCCGGCTTCTTGGTCGTCAGGGTTATTCGACGGCCGTCGGTGGTCCCCGCACTGACCGGGTCAGGGTCGGTTTGCGGCAGGCCCCACAGCATCATCGCAAGCACGGTGGCCGTCATCGCCAGGACCAGCCAGGCCAGGGCACGCACGGCGCGCAGGCCGTATCCGGAGAGTGCCCAGTACAGCCGCAGCAGCGTTCGCTCACCGCGGGACGCCGTGGCGTCGTGGCGGCGCATCTCCATCTCGCCGTAGTAGAAGTCGGCCGCGCCCGGCTCGTTCCGGCCGTCCTCGAGCGCCTTCCGGAGCTGCCGGTAGACCGGCGCGAGCACGCCGGGTTCATGCTTCTCGACACCCGGTGGCGCGGGCGTCCAGCCGCCGCCGTACCGGGTGGCCCGCCAGTGGTGCTCCTCGGCGAGGGTCCGGCGGCGTATCCAGCGCGGCCCGGCGGGAGGTGGCGACAGGAGGCAGCGGCCTTCGAGGCGCAACTGGTCCAGGTGCACCGTCTCCACGAAGAGACAGCTGGTCAGGTCGACGTCGGCCAGCACCAGGTGCGCGGCGTCCACGCCCTTGACCGAGGTGACGCGCACCCGGTCATCGGTGAGCCCTGGTTCGGCGATCACCTCGCCCTCCGGCGAGACGAACGGGCGGGGCCGGCCGACGACGGTCACCGGGAACTCCATCACGGCGTCGCTCAGATCCACCTCGGCGTACCGCAGTCGCAGCGCGGCGGTGGACGCCCACCGTGTCTGCCGGCAGCGCACCTCCCCCGCGGCGGCCTCCAGCGTCACCGCGGCCTCGAACACAGCGTAGGAGAAGTCCACCGTCCCCGGGCAGACCAGCGGGCCGATCCGGGCGGTACGCCGGAACACCGCCCGCCGAAAACCCACGTCGGCCTCCAGCCGGGCCCCGGAGAACGACAGGTCACCGCCGATCGTGGCCCCGTCGAACGTGGCTTCGGCCTCGAAGTGCGCCTCGGCGAAAGGCATGTCTCCGGCGATGTCCGCTCCGTCGAAGCGGGCGGCGCTCTGGTGAAAATGCGTACCGTCGAAACAGGCACGGCCGACGACCCGAATCTTCTCGAAGTCGGCACCTTCCCCGAAGACCGCGCCGTCGAAGGCGGCTTCCCCGTCGATGACCGCCTCGTTGAAGGAAGCGACGCCACATACGCGGGCACCTGAGAAGTAGGCATCCCCACACGTCATGCCCTTGAACGTCGCACTGCCGACGACCTTGCGGACGCAGAACCGCAACGTGCCCTGGATCCGGGCCTCGTAGAACCAGGCATCACCGCCTACTTCGGTGTCATCGAGCCACACATCTCCCGCGACCTGCGCCGCACTGAGGCGGAAATCACCCCCGGCACGCACATCCTGGACGTACACGCCCCCGCCGAACACGGCCGACTCAAAGGAGCAGAAGCCGCCGAAGTCGATCCCCTCGAGCTCCGCGTCTCCGGTGAACCGCACCTCGTCGAACGACGCCTCCCCCACCCGCGCCCGACCGCTCCCCGGATCCCTGAGCGGTGCGAGGAGCTCGTCGAACAGGCTCTGGGTGAAGGGTGTGCCCCGGTGGTCGAGGTCGGCGCCAGGGGGCAACGAGGCCAGATGGGCGGCCCGTTCGGCGCTGTCCAGATGCGCAAGGCAGACCCGGTACGAGCCGACTCTGCGCCCCCGGCAGCGTTCCCCGGTGTCGAGGTGTCCGCACTGCGGCCACGCGGGAGCGTCGGTTCCGGTCATCCCAGCTCCCGTCTCATGCCGCCACGACCGTCACGTCCCTCCGGTCACGCCCCTTCGGCCGGTCGACCAGCGCCTCGACCACCCAGCGTCCGGGGATGACGTCCAGTTCCGCCCGATAGCGGTCGGGCTCGTACTGCCGGAAGGCGACGGGTTGTTTGTCGGGACGACCCGAACGCCATATGAACGTCCGCAGATTACGCCGCAGCAGGTCGTGCCCCAGCAGCTCGATCACGAGCGGGCGGCCGGCGGCGGCCGGGTCCCGGGGGAAGTGCAGGACGATGCCCTCCTCACCGGCGAGCGGGGCGCCGGGCGGGCGTCCCGCGCGGATCGCGAGCATCGCGTCTCGGAGCGCGGGACCGCTCGCCAGATCCGCGTTCCGGAAGCCGGTCCACAGCATGGGGTCCGTACCGGTCCAGTCCGCGACGGCCGACCGGCGCGGCACCGTCCCGTCGCCGGGCCCCGGCAGGATGTCGGTGATCCGTGACCCGTCGGAGGAGAGCACGAGCGTCTCGGGGCTCGGGAAGTCGACGCTGCCGAGGCAGTGCACGGTGTACGGGAGGGGGCCGGCGCTCCGGTGCTCGTCGCACGCCGAGCGGAACTCCTCCCGGAAGGCCGACGCCTCGCGGAGGGCGTCGCGCGGCAGCCCGGGAACCGGGTAGCGGTTGTCGGTGATCTGCCGCTCGCGGCTCTTTCCCTCGACCCGCACGGCGGGGTACTCCGGCAGCATCTCGACGACCGCCGGGAGGTTGAGCGCCCAGTCGCGCAGCGCCTCGTTCAGCCGGGCGGCCACGTCAGCGCCGGGGCCCATGTCGCCGGGGATCGCGTGACCTGCCAGCAGCCGGGCGGCTTGGAGCAGCCCCTTCTGCGGGGTGCCGAGGGTGACCAGGGTCCGGGCGGTCTCCCGACCGTCCTCGCACTCCAGATAGTGCCGTCCGATCAGACCGCCCGTCGCGTGGCAGACCAGAATGACGCGCGGATCATCGGTCCGGTCCGGGTAGTACGCGTCGACCTCCGCATGCCACCGGTCGAGCTCGCGCGCCACCCGCGTCTTCAGCTGCCGGGCCACCAGCCGGTGGGACAGCCGCCAGTCGTACCCGAACGGCACGAACTGCGCGTCGAGCGGGTCGCCGAGGGCGGCACGGATATCGGGATAGCCCATGCAGGACAGCAACCCGGGCACGGAGTCCGGGACCTGCAGCAGCGCGTCGGCGTCCAGCCGGAAGGGGCCTTCGGGCGATGCGTCCCCCAGCCCCGGCGGGAGGGCCACCTCGGTGAGCGCCGAGGCCACCGAGCCCATCAGCTGCTCACCGCATCGCGCCCAGACGTCCTGGCCGTCCCGGCACAGCCGGGTGCCCAGAAAACCTGGGACGAAGACCACCAGATCGTGTTCCATTCACCCTCCCCATGTCCCGGCGCCGAAGAACGTGTGCGGCAGCCGGATCAGATCGCAACGGTCCTCCCCCTGCAACGCCATCACGAGACCCTCCGGGTCCATCGCGGTACGGACGGCGTGCACGTCGTACCCCCGCGTGGGAATCCCCGGCCCGTCCAGCCATTCCCGGGACCAGACGTCCCACGCGCGTGACACCGTCTCCGGCGTGCACAGCAACAGCACGGGCCGCTCCACAGGGCCGGCGAACACGAGGGACGTCACGTCCGGGAAGTCCCCCGGCAGCCGCTCCGGGGGGTGAATGCTCCCGTCGCCGGAGCAGTCCTTGACGTACACGCTGCCGTGGTCCGCCCAGGCCAGCAGGGGCATCGAGGCGTCGTCCTCGTCGTCGTACAACTCCCCGAGGGCGAGGCAGGAGGGAACAGCCGTGAGGAGGACACGCTGCTCGACGCCGTGCTCGCCCTCGATCCAGACCCGCAGCTGGTCACTCAAATCACCGGCCATCCAGTACGAACCGTCTCGCAGGACCCGCGTGTCGATCCCGCAGAACCCGCGGTCGGTCCGGATCTCGCGCAGCGTGATCCCGCCGGACGAGACATCGGCCGGGACCTCGTGGCGTAACAGCCGCCGGCCGTCCGCCATACTCAGCCGCAGCGTGAGGGCGGTCGGGTCACCGACCAGGCTCAGCGCGCGGGCCGGCTGTCCGGCGTCCCCGCTGAGCGGGATGTCCCGGTGGGTGACGACCGACAGGCTGTCGTCGAGCCGCCACAGCCGTACGGTCCGGCCGGCCGCGGCGGCCACCGTCCAGCCATCCGCGGCCCGCACCGCGGCCAGCGCCGTCACCGCACACCCGTCGTGGGCGAGCTCCGTAGCCGGAAGGACGGCCGGATCCCCCTGCTTCGGCCGGGAGATCCGGATCCGGTCGTGCCAGGCCCGGCACAGCAGCGGCGGACCGTCCGGTGCGCCGGCCAGGGCAAGGACCGGGCGCTCGTTGCTCGGCCGCCGCTGGGTCCCGTAGCCGGCCTCCAGCGCGGGGACCACGTCCACCACCCGGATGTAGGAGCCGTCGGCGACCGCGAGCAGTCCCTGACCGTCCGGTTCGAACGCCATGGCGCCCTCCCGGGGGGCGTTCAGAGCGAGCGTGGCCTCGCGTCCGGACCGGCCGAAGGACCAGATCCGGACGGCCATCTCCTCGTATCCGGCGAGCAGCAGTTCATCGCCGTACCGCCCGAAGGCCAGGCCGCGCGCGTTCGAGGGGTACGTCACCACCCTTGTCATGACCGGCCGACCGGACACGGCCTCGCACCGCCAGACGTACACGGCGGTCCCGTCGGCCACGGCGAGGAAGCCCTTCTCGGGCGAGACGGTGAACGCGGCGGCGTCCAGCGCGGGCCCCGCCAGGGTCACGTCGGGATCGGTCCGGCAGGCGCGCAGACCGCCGTCACCGTTGTGGGTGTGGTGCACTTCGAACAGCTCCACCCTCTTGTCGCCCGCCGCCAGGACGAACATCCGCGTGCCCAGCGTGAGGGCCGCGAGCCGCCGCACATCCGCCGTGCGGACCTCCTTCAGCCGCGTGTCCAGGTGCGTGCCGCTCTCCCAGAACCACATCCACACCCGGTGGCCGTCGGCCGCCAGGGCCACGCGCCTGCCCTCCAGCTCGGCCACCGACAGGGCGCGCACAGTGCCGCCCCACCGGAACTCCTGATCGGGTGTCCGGGCACCCGCGCGCCAGAAGTACACGGCCTGATCGTCCCGGGCGACGGTGGCCCAGCCGGCTCCCACGCCCACCTCACACGTTTCGCTGAGCGGGCTTCCGCGCTCCCCGCCGGTCCGGGGCAGCCGACGGGTCAGCAGCCGTGCGCCCGACTTCGGGTGCAGGACCTGAATCTCACCCAGTCCGCCGGCGGTAAGGGTGTCCGCGTGGGTCAGCCCCACCGCTCCGGTCCCGGCGCGCCAGCTCAGCGCCCGCGCGCCGCCCGCAGGTGCCGCGCGCCGCCACTCCGGGGGATCCGGCGGGACATCGGTCCAGTACTCCTGCCAGGGCAGGAAGCCGTCGGTGTGCCGCAGCGTCCGGTACGTCGCGTCGCGATGGCTGACGAAGGCGGTGGCGCTGAGCAGGGCCTTGCGCTCCAGCAGGACCGATGCCGGCAGCGGGCCGGACGCGCGGGGGAACGAGTTCGCGACCCTGCCGTACAACGCGGCGCCGTCGCAGTCCCGGGCCAGGCCCGCCGCGAGCGGCAGCATGACATCGGGGTTCGTACGCAGGAGGAATCCCACGTCCTCGAAGAGCTCCAGCAGGGCGTCCAGCCCCACCTGGGCCGCGTGGGCGCCCAGGTATTCGAGGGTGTACTCGTCGGCCCCCTTCCAGTCGCCGCCGGCACGGGCGCGCAGCGCGTCGAGCACGTGGCGGTGTGCCTCCCGGGCGGTCAGTCCGGCGTCGGAGAGGAAGAATTCGCCGTAGCTCGGATGGGCCAGCTGATGACGGATCCGCCCGTCCGTCCGCCGCGCGCCGCCCTTCTGGGTGGCGACAATGCCGCCGTCGGCGCTCTGGCACACCTGTCGCAGATCCTCCAGCGTGAGCTCCGGCGAGCCGGCCTCACGCAGCGCGTTGGCGAGCGTCAGCCAGGTCGAGTCCGGGGTCAGCCCGGGGCCCTGGATCACCGCCAGGGCCCGCAGCACCTCGTGGGCTCGCTGTGCGCCGGGCTGCTCGCTCAGGTAGTGCGTCTCCTCCGCCAGACGAGTGCGGAGATCCGTGCCGCCGTCGCGCAGCCACGCCAGCAGTTCGGCCTCGGCGGCGACCGTGGTCCTCCGGGCGAGCCCGGTCGCCACCAGCCGGGCCACCAGGAACGAGCCATGACTCTGCGCCGCGACGATCTCCGCCGTCCAGTCGCGGTCCTCCCGCCGCGCCTCACCCCGGTACGGGGAATGCTCGGTGTCCAGTACGGACAGCACCATGCCGGTGATGCTCGCGCGCGCCTCGTCGTCGTCCCCGAGGACCACGGGTTCGACGCTGAGTTCCAGGGTGTCCAGGAGCGACTCCTCCTCCGCGGGCGCGGTGATACGCCGACGGGGCTGCGTCCGGGTACCGACGATCACCCGAACACCGGGCGTGTTCGCCAAGGGGCTCAGGACGTGCCGGGCGATCGCGTACGCCTGGTCCGGGAGAGCCTCGTCGAGCGCGTCGAAGACCAGGTTCACCGAACCCGCCCGGCCGACCAGCTCCTCGAACGCGTCGGTGAACTTCTCCGACATCACCGGCTCCTCCGGCAGCGACGGCGCCCCGTCGATGTCCGCCAGCACCTCCCGCAGATGCGCGGCCAGCGAATGGGCGGACTGGCCCCGGCAGCTCAGCGCCGCGTGAATGGTCCCCGCCCGGGGCAGCGTCGTCGGGTCGAGATCCGGGCCGAGGGTCTCCCGCCAGCTCGGAAGGGAGGTGAGCGCCAGCCGGCCGAGCAACGCTGTCTTGCCCGTGCCCGCCAGGCCCGTCACCGCGAGCAGCCCCTTCGGGTGGGTGTCCATCCAGCGCACGATCCGGCTGAGCGCGTCCCGCCGGCCCGCGAAGTGGCGGCTGAGATGGCTGTTCTCCTCGAGACCGAACTGCTCGGCCTCGATCCAGGGCTTCCGTCGCGTCAGCACGGCCGGCGTGTACACGGGCGGGTCGGACTGATGGTAGTGGGGGTTGTCGAGGAAGTTGTTGGGGAGCGCCCGGACCTCCCGGCAGTCCGGTCGCTGCGCGGGTTCGTCCAGACCGTCGTCCGCGGCACGTGCGTCCACTGCACGGCAGAGATACGGAAGCGGCAGATACAGCGCGGAGGGCTCGAACGGGCGGGCCTGGTCGTCCGCCACGAAGTCCGGCTTCGCCAGCGCCTCCTCCAGCCATGTCACCCAGCGGCCGGCCGGCACCTGCGCGTCCGCCCCCGAGGTACCGATGACGGCGAAGCCCTTCCGTCGGCTCTCTCGTGCCCGGATCACCGCGGGGTCCCGCTCCAGCTCCACGGCGTGCCGCACCGCTTCGCCCAGAGAGTTGTAGCTCTGTGAGGAGCAGGCGTCGATGATCAGCAGGGTGTCCGTCTCGTACTCCGGCCGCAGCAGGAACCCCACCAGTTCGAGTAGCGGGACGGCCCGGGCGGGGTCGAACTCACCCGACTGCCATGAGTCCGCGCAGGCGAGGAAGTAGCCCTCGTCGCCGCGCTGGACGCCGTGCCCCGTCCAGTAGAGGGTCTTCCGCCGGGCGCCGTCGGCCAGGAACTCCTCCAGCCCGGCCCACAGCTGTTGCCGGGTCGCTCCGCCCCGGTCGACCCGGAGGGTCTCCCCGAACCCCAGCTCTTTCTGCATCGTCTCCGTGAAACGGTCACGGACCTCGGCCAGCTGCGGGCGGCGCAGCCTCTGCCGCTCCTCCGCGTCCGGATGGAGGTACTCCGGTACGGCGATCGTGCCCACCAGGGAAGAAGATCGTCGCTCGGCCTTCAGCGACGACAACCGGTCGTCCGAGGCGTTTCGTACCATGAGATCGGCAGCACCCCCCCGAGTGTCCATCACGGCTTATTCACCAGTGGAGTTGGCGATGCGCGACAGGTTCACCGTAGTCGGCCGGGCGACCGGCTGTCACCTCTTCGAGGGTGACGGGACCCGGCCCATCGACGAGGAGAACGTCCACGTCAAGTACACGTCGAAGCGCGTGCAGTTCCCCGAGGAGATCGCCGCCTGGCGGCGGTCCATCGAGGCGGAGGAGGAGCGCAAGGAGGCCGGCGGGCTGCCGCACCGGTGGAACAACGCGCGTTTCGCGGTCGAGCGGGTCGTGGTCACCCGTACGCATCTGGCCGAGGAGCCCGTGGTGTCCCTCTCCCTGCTGGACGCCGACTACTTCGACTTCCTCACCACCTCGCTCAACCTGTCCGACCGGCGGCAGCGGAACGGCCTCACGCTGCGCGAGCAGTATCTGGAGGGCGGCGACCCGGCCGACGCGCCCTCCTGGATGAACTGCAGCTTCGGCGTCAACGTGGCCCTGGAGACCGGTAAGGACGGCAAGATGCTGTTCTCCCGGCGTAGCGCCCAGGTCGCCGGGCCGAACAGCGCGCGGTGGAACTCCTCGGCCAACGAGGGCCTGGCCAAGCAGCACGACCTGCCCCTGGACGGCAGCCCGCTCAGCCTGCACGCGGTGGCGCGCCGCGCCCTCTTCGAGGAACTCGCCGTGCACGACGGGGACAATCCCAAGGTGGAGCTGCTCGGGTTCGGGCTCGACCTGGACAACCACCAGTGGGCGGCGTTCTTCCGCGCGGTGGTGCCCGAACTCGACGAGCCGGCGCTGCGTCTTCGCTGGACGCGCGGTGTCGCCGACAAGTGGGAGCACGACCGGTTCGAGTTCGTGGACGCGGACCCGGAGTCGGTGCTCGGCTTCATCGCGGACGAGCCGGAGGAACGGTGGACACCCTGCGCGCCGGCCCTCTTCTATCTCGCCCTGGTACGCGGCGCCGTGGAGCGCGCGGGTGGCGACCCGGCCGGCCGGGTCACCGTGGAGCGGGCCGAGCAGAAGGTCATGTCGGACCGCGGCCTGTGAGCCGGGAGGTCGGGGCGAGACGCCTGAGGGGGTTTCCCGCCCACGTCTCCCCCCGAGGAACGTGGCCGAGGACGAGTGACCCCATGCCGACGACGGACCCCGACCCCACGGAGGCATACTCCCTGACCTTCGCCCCGGCACCGACGTACGCGTCCTCCTCGACCACGGCACGCCGCCCGAGGAACGCCTGGGCCGCGACGGTGCCGTAGTCCCGGACCACGACGTCAGCCGCCATCATGGTGTGCGGTCGCACGATCACGTGATCGCCGATCGTCACGCCTGGCAGGACACACACCATCGGCATCAGCACCGTGCCGTGTCCCATGGTGCAACTGGGATCGACCACCGCTGTGCGGTGGACGATCGTCGGGTACCGGTGCGGCGGGAGTCCCAGCGCCTCAACGATCCTGCGGCGTGCGCCCTGATGGTCGACGTGGCAGATCGAGATCACCAGATCCGCGCTCGGGTGTCTGCCGACGGCCTCCAGTCCGCCGAGGACCGGCAGACCGTCGACCCGGGTGCCGTGGAGTCTCCTGTCCTCGTCGATGAAGCCCCGTACCCGCCACCGTCGTGCACCCGCCTCATCGGCGTCCTGGGCGCACATCGATGCGAGAGCTCGGCCCATTCCACCCGCCCCGACGATCAGCAGATCCTTCGGAGAGAGGGGGAGCGGCCCGGCGCGGTGACGTATGCGGAGGTTACGGTCCCGTCGTTGCCGTGCCAGCCTGACGCCGTGTAACACGCTGCTCCCCATCGGTCTCCGGCCGACCGGGCATTCGGCCGTGGTCGTCGGCAGACGATACAGCGGCCGCCGACGCGGGTGCTCCGGTCTCGGAATGTGGGGCTGAGCCCCCGGGGGTCTGTCAGGCCACGGCCAGCAGGGTCATCAGGGCCGCCGTGAGCACCCCGGTGAGCAGCAGGGCCGGGGCGCCCGGGGGCGGGGACCAGAGGTGCGCGGCGCGGGGCGGGGGTTCCGTGCGGGCGGCGGCGCGGGCTCGGGCCAGTTCGGCGGCGGGCGGGTCCTGCGGCAGGTCGACCAGCCAGGGGCGGCGCGGGTCGTGGCGGACGAGGGCCGCGCGGTGGACGCGGACGTCCTGGAGGTCGAGCGGGTGCTCGACCTCGATGCGGTACGGGGCGCCCCGCTCGGGCCGCACGGTGAGGTCGAAGACGAAGGCGGTCCCCCGGGTGGTGAGGCCGTTCAGGAGTGCGGGCGAGTGGGCGGCCCGCTCGGCCGGGACGGGGCCGTGGGCGACGCCGGGGCGGTGGTTCAGCCGGGCCGCGCCGAGCGCCACGAGCAGGGCGGCGGTGCCGTTGAGGCCCAGCATCATGATCCAGCGCGGTCCGTCGAGGGCACCGTGCACGAGTCCGGTGGCGGCGAGGGTGCCGGGGACCGCCGCGAGCAGGGTGGCCGGCGCGACCAGCAGGCGCAGCAGGGCGAGGGCCTGCGGGCGGCCACGCGGGCGCGGGGGCCGGTCGTCCTCCTCGGCCGCCGGGCCGCCGCGTACGGCCCGGACCGCTCCGGCCATGACGAGGACGACACCGAGCGCGGCGAGGCCGTACGCGGCCAGGAGCGCGTGGTCGTCCTCGCGGCGCACGAGGAGCCCGAAGGCGGCGAGGAGCGCCCCGACACCCGCGCCGCCGAGGCCCAGGTACGGGGCGGCGAGCACGGCGGCGACGACCGCGGAGATCACCCCGAAGGGGATCGCCGGGCCCGCGAGGTCGTTCGTGCCGCAGCCCTCCGCGTCGCAGTCCCAGCGCACGCCCGAGTGCTCGGTGGCGTACACGTGGAAGAGGAACCAGGTCTGCCAGAACAGCAGGACGGCCGCCGCGGCCCAGGGCCAGGACGTCCGTCCGTACGCGCGCGTGCTCATGGCCCGACCGTAGCCGCCGGACCGGACGGTGCGGGAGGCCCCCGGGGCCCGCGTCCGATTCGTACAAGACCGGCCGCGAGCACCCTGCCTAGCGTGACCGCATGGACACCACACCCCGCGTCACGCCCCGTTTCGACCTCGTCGGTCTCGTCGTCTCCGACATGGCCGCCTCGCTCGCCTTCTACCGGCGCCTCGGCCTGGACGTCCCGGCCGGGGCCGAGTCCGCCCCGCACGTGGAAGCGGTGCTGCCCGGCGGGCTGCGGATCGCCTGGGACACGGAGGACGTCGTACGTTCCTTCGACCCCGGCTGGACGCGCCCGGCCGGCGGCAACCGGGTCGAGCTCGCCTTCCGCTGCGGTGCGCCGGAGGAGGTGGACGCCGTGTACGAGGAGCTGGTCGCCGCCGGATACCGGGGGCACCTGAAGCCCTGGGACGCCGTGTGGGGACAGCGCTACGCGGTGGTCCTCGACCCGGACGGCGTCGGGGTCTCGCTCTTCGCGGCCAGGGAGGCCGTGTAGGCGCTCAGCGTCGTGCCCGCGAGGGCCCGGGTCTCGCGGGCGAGGTGGGCCTGGTCGGCGCAGCCGGCGCGCAGGGCGGCCTCCGCGTACGGGACCCCGGCCCTGACCAGGGCGAGCGCCCGCTGGAGGCGCAGGACGCGCGCGAGGGTCTTGGGGCCGTAGCCGAAGGCGTCCAGGGAGCGCCGGTGCAGCTGCCGGGCGCCGAGCCCGACCGCCTCGGCCGTCTCGGCGACCCCCCGGCCCGCGGCGAGGCGCGCCACGACGGCCCGCAGCAGCGGATCGGGCGCGAAGACGTCGGCGGCCCGCCGCAGGACCAGCTCCTCCAGGGCGGCGGCCGGGTCGGGGGCGTCCGTGATCCGCTCGGCGAGCCGCCGCGCCTCCGTCTCGCCCCACAGCGCACCGAGGGCGATCCGCCGGTCGCGGAGTTCATGGGCGGGGACGCCGAGGAAGCCGGGGGCGTCCCCGGGGGCGAAGCGGATGCCCGCGTACCGTGCGGCGAACTCGCCGGGCACGTACGCGCGTGTGTCGGGTCCGGCGACGAGGAGGCTGCCGTCGGCCCAGATCAGGTCCATGCAGCCGTCGGGCAGGACGGGCCGTTCCGCCGTGGGGCCCGCGGCGGCGCTCCGGGTCCACAGCACGGCCCCGTCGAGCAGGGCGGGGCGCTCCTCGTACATCCTTCGAGCCTATGCGCGCCCGGGGGCGTCAGTCCTTCTCCCGGCCGGAGAGGTACGTCCGGGGCCGGACGTCAGTCCTTCTCCCAGCCCGAGTGGAGGCGGGACTTCACGTCGTCCGGGGGCAGGAACCTGGACCAGCGCTCGGGGAACTCGGACGGCATGTCCGGGTCGTCCTCGTCGACGTCCTCGGCCTCGGCCCGCACGCGGGCGACGAGCTCGGCGGCCTGGACTGCGCGGGCCCGTTCGTTGGCCTCGCGGGCGGCGGCGGTGGCGACGGAGGGCCAGACGCGGTCGATGGCGGCGTTCACGGCGGCGCCGACGAGGACCGCGAAGGCCGAGATGCCGATCCAGAGGAGGACGGCGATGGGGGCGGCGAGGGAGCCGTAGATGGTCGGGCCCTCGACCTGGCTGGTCAGGTAGATGCGCAGCAGGAAGCTGCCGAGGACCCACATCCCGAGCGCGACGAGGGCGCCGGGGATGTCCTCGATCCACGGCGATCGGACGGGCACGGACACGTGGTAGAGCGTGGTGAGGAAGGCGATGGAGAGCAGGATGACGACCGGCCAGTAGAGGACGGCGACGACCTCGGTGCCCCAGGGGACGAGTTCGACGACCCGGTCGGGGCCGACGACCGCGAGGGGCAGCACGACGGCTCCGATGAGCAGCGCGATGATGTAGAGGAGCAGGGCGAGGAGCCGGGTCTTGACGATGCCGCGGCGCCCGTCGAGTCCGTACATGACGGTGATGGTGTCGATGAAGACGTTCACCGCGCGCGATCCCGACCAGAGGGCGATGGCGAAGCCGAGGGAGATCAGCTCGGGCCGTTTGCCCTGGGTGATGTCGTCGAGGAGGGGCTCGGCGATCTGGTGGACGCCCCGGTCGGAGAGGACCGTGCCGGCCGCGTGGAGGATGTTCTCCCGGATGCTGGCGACGGTGTCGGTGTTGGTCCAGTCGTCGGCGTAGCCGAGGACGGCGATCAGGCCGAGCAGCAGCGGTGGCAGGGACAGCAGGGTGAAGAACGCGGCCTCGGCGGCGAGGCCGAGGATCCGGTACTCGATGCACGAGTTGACGGTGTCCTTGAGGAGCAGCCAGACCATCTTCCGCTTCGAGACGTTGCGGTAGAGGACGCGCGCGCGGTGGAGTCTGCTCCAGGGCCGCCGCTCGGGCCGTTCGGGTGTTTCGCTTGCTGCCTGCACCTGCTTACCGTATCGGCATGGCAGCGAGCACCCACACCGTGACCAATCAGGCTCCTCCCCTGGTCGGATATGACGTCTTCACGAGCGATCGGGCGCTCTCGGAGGCGGTCGGGCGGCACCTCGCGCCGGAGCTTCTGGCGGAGGCGCGGGAGGAGCTCGGCCTGCTCGGCCGGGCGACCGGTTCGGAGCAGGTACGGGAGTGGGGCGAGCAGGCGAACGCGAACCCGCCCCGGCTGCTGACCCACGACCGGTACGGGCACCGGATCGACGAGGTCGACTTCCATCCGGCCTGGCACCGGCTCCTCGGCCGGTCCGTGTCGGCCGGGCTCACGCACGCGTGGGGCCGTCCGGGTGGTCATGTGCGGCGGGCCGCCGGGTTCCTGGTGGCCTCGCAGGCGGAGGCGGGGCACGGCTGCCCGGTGTCGATGACGCACGCGGCGGTGCCCGCGCTGCGTGCCGAGCCGGAGCTCGCGGCGGTGTGGGAGCCGGCGGCGCTCTCGCACGTGTACGAGCGGGAGCTGCGTCCGGTGGCGGAGAAGCCGGGGGCGCTGCTCGGCATGGCGATGACGGAGAAGCAGGGCGGCAGCGACGTCCGGGCGAACACGACGGAGGCCCGGCCGCTCGGTGCCGACGGGGAGTACGTCCTGACGGGGCACAAGTGGTTCTGTTCGGCGCCGATGTCGGACGCCTTCCTGGTCCTCGCGCAGGCCCCGGCGGGGCTGACCTGCTTCCTGGTCCCCCGGGTGCTCGGGGACGGCTCGCGCAACGCCTTCGCGATCCAGCGGCTCAAGGACAAGCTCGGCAACCGGTCGAACGCCTCGGCCGAGGTGGAGTTCGACGGGACGACCTGGGCGCGGCGCGTCGGCGAGGAGGGGCGCGGGATCCGGACCATCATGGGCATGGTCGCGGCGACGCGCCTTGACTGTGTGCTCGGCTCGGCGGCGCTGATGCGGCAGGCGGTGGCGCAGGCCGCGCACCACGCCTCGTACCGCTCGGCCTTCGGCGGGCCGCTCGTCGACAAGCCCCTGATGCGGAACGTCCTGGCCGATCTGGCCCTGGAGTCGGAGGCGGCCACGACCCTGGGCCTGCGGCTGGCGGCGGCCTACGACGCCGGGACTCCGGAGGAGTCGGCGCTGCTGCGGATCTCGGTGCCGGCGGCGAAGTACTGGGTGACGAAGCGGTGTACGCCCCTGGTGGCGGAGGCGCTCGAATGCCTGGGCGGCAACGGGTACGTGGAGGAGTCGGGGATGCCCCGGCTGCTGCGGGAGTCGCCGCTCAACTCGGTCTGGGAGGGCTCCGGGAACGTGCAGGCGCTGGACGTGGTGCGGGTGCTGCGGACCGAGCCCGCCGCGCTCGACGCGCTGCTCCGGGAGGTGGGGGCGGTGCGGGGCGCCGACCACCGGCTCGACCGGGCGATCCGGGGCCTGCTCGTCGAACTGGCGGACCTGGAGGGGATCGAGGCGCGGGCGCGGCGGCTGACGGAGCGCCTCGCGCTGGTGCTCCAGGGTGCGCTGCTCGTGCGGTGGGCCCCGCCGGAGGTGGCGGACGCGTTCTGCGCGGCGCGGCTCGGCGGGGACGGCGGCGCGGCGTTCGGGACGCTCCCGCACACCCTCGACCTGCGGGCGCTCGTGGAGCGGGCGCGGGTGGAGTGCTGAGCCGGAAGGAACTGTGCCGCGCGTACCAGGGGTGGACCTGAGGGGGTGTCTCATCAGGCCGGCACGCGCGGAAAAGCGGGGGTGGTGCTGCGCCGACACGGCACCACCCGCCGCTCGCACCACCCTCGCCCAGGAGGCCGGTCGGTCGCCAGAGTTGCAAAGGGTTGCAGGATTACCCGAACCGGGCCTCACCGGGGGGTCCCGGACGGCACGATGGGCACCGACACTCCGGACATCTGCCGTGTGCAGAACCGATACAGCACCCCGGGTGGCTGGGAGAGACCGATGAACAACACGCAGCTCGACATGAAGCGGCTCGCCTCCATGGACGCCGCCCAGGCCACCCGGCTGCTGCACCGGGTGCGCGAGGAGACGCTGGCGGGCCGCCGGCCCCCGATCGCGCCCCGCCCGGTGATCGACGCGTCCTGGCAGCGGATGGCCCGGCTCGGCCTCGACCCGGACCAGAGCACGAGCACCGTGCTGCTCCAGCGCGACGAGCTGGAGCAGCGGCGCAGGACCACGCTCCTCTCCGAGGTGATGCAGACGCTGAGCGGCGGGCTCGCCGGCATCGCCGACGCCTCCCTGCAGATCATGGTGGTCACCGACGAGCACGGCCGGGTGCTGTGGCGCCAGGGGAACCTCTCGGTGCTGCGCCAGGCGCACAGCATCTGTCTGGAGGAGGGCGCGGCCTGGGCGGAGGACGCCACCGGGACGAACGCGGTCGGCACGGCCCTCGCCATGGGCCGGGCGGTGCAGGTGCACTCCGCCGAGCACTACGTGCAGTCGCTGCACAACTGGACCTGCGCGGCCGCGCCCGTGCACGATCCGCGCGACCAGCGGCTCCTGGGGATCCTGGACGTGAGCGGTCCCGCCTCCAGCTTCCACCCGGCGATGCTGGCCCTGGTGGGCTCGGTGGCGCAGCTCGCCGAGGCCGAGATGCGGGAGCGGCACCGCCGGTCGATCGAGCGGCTGCGGGCGGTGGCGGCGCCGATCCTGTGCCGGGTGGGCGGCCGGGCCGTCGCGGTGGACGCCCACGGCTGGACGGCGGCGGTGACCGGGCTCGCGCCGGTGGACCGGATCCCGCTGCCGAAGTCGTTCCGGGCCGGGCGGGTCTGGCTGCCCTCGCTCGGCGTGTGCGCGGTGGAGCCGCTGCCGGGCGGCTGGCTGCTGCGCGTCGAGGAGGAGACGCGGCCCGAGGAGCCGGGCTCGGAGGAGGCGGCGAGCCGGGTGGTGCTCGACCTCAGCCGGCCGCGCCGCTGGACGGTGGCCGTCTCGGGGGTGGCGGGCAGCTGGCAGCAGGAGCTCAGCCCCCGGCACGCGGAGCTCCTCTATGTACTGGCGCTGCACCGCGACGGACGGACGGCGGCGGAGCTCGCGGAGGACGTCTTCGGGGACCGTACGAGGACGGTGACCGTGCGGGCCGAGATGTCCCGGGTGCGGCGGAACCTGGCGGGGGTCCTGGCGCACCGCCCGTACCGCTTCCGCGAGGAGGTCGCGGTGGAGGTGCTGCGCCCGGAGTGCCCGGGAGACCTGCTGCCGCACTCCACCGCGCCCGCCGTCCGCGCGGCGAGCCCCGCCTGATCGGGCTGATCGGGCTGATCGGGCTGATCGGGCTAGGAGGCGAGCTTCTGGAAGAGGACGCCGATCTCGTCCTGGGTCGCGACCAGCGGCAGGGTGTCGAAGTACAGCTCCCACTCCCCGCCGGGCCCGAAGCGCTCCACGATCCCGAAGGGGACGCCGGTGCGGAGCGTGCCGCCGTCGCGTACGGAGGCGGTCCCGTGCCACTCCACGTACGTGGTGGTCTCGCCGACGGCGACCTGGCCCGCCTTGAGGTCGAGGTCGGCGGTGGCGAAGAGGCGCTCCAGGTAGGCGCGCTTGCCGGCCTCGGAGGCGAGCGGGGCGGCCAGTCCGGGTCCGCCGAGCCGCGCGCCTCGGGTGCGGGCGAGGAGGGCGTCGGTGTCCCCGGCGTTCCAGGCGGCGAGCCGCTCCGGGACCTCTTCGGCCCGCGCCCGGAAGCCGGGCTGGGCGGGGAGGCCGGGCTGGGCGGGGAGGCCGGGCTGAGCGGGGAGGCCTGCCTCAGCGGCCGGGACGTCGGCCTGAGCCGGGAGGCCTGCCTCAGCGGCAGGGACGTCGGCCTGAGCCGGGAGGCCAGCCTGAACCGGGACGTCGGCCTGAACCGGGACGTCGGCCTGAGCCGGAAGATCGACCTGCGACCGCTCACCGCCCCCGGGCGCTCCCCCGTCCGTGATCCCCGCGAAGAGCGGTGCGGGCGCCGCCTCCGGCACGGTGTCCTGGAAGAGGACGGCCCGGTCGTAGTAGCGGCGGGCCTGGAGGGTGCGTCCCTCGTCGCCGAGGACGTTCCGCGCGATCTGCGGATAGGCGACGGTGCGGCCCTTGAGGGTGACCTCGTTCCACTGCCCGAACATCACGGTGCTGCCGTCGGCGACCACGTCCGTGCCCCGGTAGCTGAGGCTGGGCGCGAGGCCCAGGGAGCCGGTGATGGAGGTGCCGATCGCGGTGCGGCCGCGCTGCGCGGAGCCGCCCGCCTCCCAGAGCGTGGCCTCGGGGTCGAAGATGTCGAGGTAGGCGCGGACCCGGGGGTGGGCGAGATCGCCGTACGCGGGCGGCGTGCCGGTCGGCATCTCGCCGAAGGTGATCTGCCTCTCCATGAAGGCGCAGGCATTGGGGGTGATGCGGCCCTCCAGCCGCTCGACCTTCTCCCGCGCCGCCGGGCAGTCGCCCCGCGCGATCGTGGCCGCTCCGCCCGGCAGCGCCTCCGCCGCCGTCACGGTGACCGCCGCTCCCGCGACGATCGCCGTCGCGATCGCGATGCCCGCCAGACCACGCCGACCCGTACCCATGTCGTACCCCTCATGTCGTCGATCGCCGGGTGCGGCCGTCTGCCGTCCCGGTGCGCTCACCCTGCCGGGAGGGCGGTGCGGGGGTCGATTACCTCGGAGGTCATGCGCGACGGCGGCCGGGCGCCGGCCTGCTGTCCGCATGGCGGACACCCTGTCCGCCGCCACCGAACAGGGTGGGAATCCGGCGCTCCGCATGATGCGATGACCCTATGAGCATCACTCTCACCACCTGGTCCCTCGAACAGACCTCGCCGTCCGACCTCCGTCCCGCCACCCCGCCGGAGGGCGACGACGTGGTGATCCGGCGTGCCGAGGTGCCCTCGGCGGAGTTCAGCCGCTTCCTGTACACGGCGGTCGGCGGCGACATCCGCTGGTCGGACCGGCTGTCGCTGACGTACAAGCAGTGGCAGGAGATCGTGGAGAAGCCGGGCGCCGAGATCTGGGTGGCGTACGACAAGGGGACGCCGGCCGGGTACGTGGAGCTGGACCCGCAGGACGACGGCGTGGTGGAGATCGTCTACTTCGGCCTGATCCCGGCCTTCCGGGGCCGCCGGATCGGTGGCCACCTGCTCTCCTACGGGGCGGCGCGCGCCTGGGACCTGGCGGAGCGCTGGCCGGAGCGGGAGGCCACGCGGCGGGTCTGGCTGCACACCTGCTCGCTGGACGGGCCGCACGCCATGGCCAACTACGAGCGGCGCGGCTTCCGGCTGTTCGACACCAAGGTCGAGGAGGCGGAGGAGGCGGAGACCCCCGGCCCGTGGCCGGGCGCGTACGCCTGAGCCGTTCAGCAGACCGTTCCACCCGAAGGGGCCCTGGTCAGGGCCCCTTTCGCGTGACCCAGACCACACCATCTCGATCTACGAGACGACTATGTCCAAATCCTGGACGATGCTGGACTGGGTCCAAAGTCCCGTGACACGCTTCCGTCATGTCTGGAACTGGAATTGCCTTGGTGAGTCGGCGGCACGTCGACCTCGGCCGCATGTCCAGCGCCATGTGTTCGGCGCGCTGAGAGAACCAGCACCGCCGCGCATTCTTTCATTCCCGACTCTGCCCCACCCTGCTGCGCACTGACGCGCCACCCTCTGACCTGAGCGCGAGTGTGCAGGTCAGAGCCGCCCTCTCGCAGTCCCGAAGGACGAAACGCCATGGCCGCCACTCCGGAAAACCCCACTCCCGCCGCCGCCCGCCGCAAGGCCGGGCGCCACCGTGGCGAGGGTCAGTGGGCCGTGGGGCACTTCACCCCCCTGAACGGCAATGAGCAGTTCAAGAAGGACGACGACGGTCTCAATGTGCGGACACGTATTGAGACGGTCTACTCGAAGCGCGGCTTCGACTCGATCGACCCCAACGACCTGCGCGGACGCATGCGCTGGTGGGGTCTCTACACCCAGCGCAAGCAGGGTCTTGACGGCACCAAGACGGGCGTCCTGGAGCCGGAGGAGCTGGACGACGAGTACTTCATGCTCCGCGTCCGCATCGACGGCGGCCGGCTGACCACCGAGCAGCTCCGCGTCATCGGCGAGATCTCCGAGGAGTTCGCCCGCGGCACCGCCGACATCACGGACCGGCAGAACGTCCAGTACCACTGGATCCGCATCGAGGACGTCCCCGAGATCTGGAACCGCCTGGAGGCGGTCGGCCTGTCGACCACCGAGGCCTGCGGCGACACCCCGCGTGTCATCCTCGGCTCCCCCGTGGCCGGCATCGCCGCGGACGAGATCATCGACGGCACCCCCGCCATCGAGGAGATCTACCGCCGCATCGTCGGCAACAAGGACTTCTCCAACCTGCCCCGGAAGTTCAAGTCCGCGGTCTCCGGCTCGCCGCTGCTCGACGTGGCGCACGAGATCAACGACATCGCCTTCGTCGGCGTGGAGCACCCGGAGCACGGCCCCGGTTTCGACGTGTGGGTCGGCGGCGGCCTGTCCACCAACCCGAAGCTCGGCGTCCGCCTCGGCACCTGGGTCTCCCTCGACGAGGTCCCGGACGTCTACGAGGGCGTCATCTCGATCTTCCGCGACTACGGCTACCGCCGGCTGCGCAACCGCGCCCGCCTGAAGTTCCTCGTCGCCGACTGGGGCCCGGAGAAGTTCCGCCAGGTCCTGGAGGACGAGTACCTCAAGCGCAAGCTGACGGACGGCCCCGCCCCCGTGCAGCCCGCGGGCCGCTGGCGCGACCACGTCGGCGTCCACCGGCAGAAGGACGGCAAGTTCTACGTCGGCTTCGCGCCCCGCGTCGGCCGCGTCGACGGCGCCACCCTGACGAAGATCGCCGCGATCGCCGAGGAGCACGGCTCCGGCCGGGTCCGCACCACCGCCGAGCAGAAGATGCTCGTCCTCGACATCGAGGAGGCGCAGGTCGACTCGATCGTCTCCGCCCTGGAGGCGCTGGACCTGCGCGTCACCCCCTCGCCGTTCCGGCGCGGCACGATGGCCTGCACCGGCATCGAGTTCTGCAAGCTCGCGATCGTCGAGACGAAGGGCCGCGGCTCCTCGCTCATCGACGAACTGGAGCGCCGCATCCCGGAGTTCGACGAGCCGCTGACGATCAACATCAACGGCTGCCCGAACGCCTGCGCCCGCATCCAGGTCGCGGACATCGGTCTCAAGGGCCAGCTGGTCCTGGACGACCAGGGCAACCGCGTCGAGGGCTACCAGGTCCACCTGGGCGGCGCGCTCGGCCTCGAGGCCGGCTTCGGCCGCAAGGTCCGCGGCCTCAAGGTCACGGCGGCCGAGCTCCCGGACTACGTGGAGCGGGTCCTCAAGCGCTTCCAGGCGGAGCGCGAGACGGGCGAGCGCTTCGCGACCTGGGCGGCCCGCGCGTCGGAGGAGGCCCTCTCATGAGCGAGCGAGCCGCACCGTTCCACTGCCCCTACTGCGGGGACGAGGACCTGCGCCCCAACGAGCAGGGTCACGGCGCCTGGGAATGCGCCGCGTGCAGTCGAGCCTTCCAGCTGAAGTTCCTGGGGCTCCTCGCCCCGGCGACTTCGGACAACCCCACTGGGAGGGAATCGATATGACGATCACTCAGGACGCGACCGCGGCCGACCTGAAGGCACTCGCCGAGCAGGCCGGCCGTGATCTGGAGGACGCCTCCGCCCTGGAGATCCTCCGTTGGGCCGTGGACACCTTCGGCGACCGCTTCTGCGTCACCTCCTCCATGGAGGACGCGGTCGTCGCCCACCTGGCCTCCCGGGTCAAGCCCGGTGTGGACGTCGTCTTCCTCGACACGGGCTACCACTTCGAGGAGACCATCGGCACCCGCGACGCCGTGGACGCCGTCATGGACGTCAACGTCATCACCCTGACCCCGCGTCAGACGGTGGCCGAGCAGGACGCCGAGTACGGTCCGAAGCTCCACGACCGCGACCCCGACCTGTGCTGCGCGCTGCGCAAGGTCAAGCCGCTGGAGGAGGGCCTCACCGCCTACGGCGCCTGGGCCACCGGCCTGCGCCGCGACGAGTCCCCCACCCGGGCCAACACCCCGGTCGTCGGCTGGGACGAGAAGCGGCAGAAGGTCAAGGTCTCCCCCATCGCCCGCTGGACGCAGGACGACGTCGACGCGTACGTCACGGAGCACGGTGTCCTCACCAACCCGCTCCTCATGGACGGTTACGCCTCCGTCGGCTGCGCCCCCTGCACCCGCCGCGTGCTGGAGGGCGAGGACGCCCGGGCCGGACGCTGGGCCGGACGCGCCAAGACCGAATGCGGGCTGCACGGCTGATGACCCCCACCCCTCAGACCTCCCAGGAGAACCACGTGACCGGTGCCACCATCTGGCTCACCGGCCTGCCGAGCGCCGGAAAGACCACCATCGCGTACGAGCTGGCCGGCCGCCTCCGCGAGGAGGGCCAGGCCGTAGAGATCCTCGACGGCGACGAGATCCGCGAGTTCCTCTCGGCGGGCCTCGGCTTCACCCGCGAGGACCGGCACACCAACGTGCAGCGGATCGGCTTCGTCGCCGAGCTGCTCGCCTCGCACGGCGTGAAGGTCCTGGTCCCGGTCATCGCCCCGTACAACGACAGCCGCGAGGCGGTCCGCAAGCGCCACCAGGCCGAGGGCACCGCCTTCGTCGAGGTGCACGTGGCCACCCCCGTGGAGGTCTGCTCCGTCCGCGACGTGAAGGGCCTCTACGCCAAGCAGGCCGCGGGCGAGATCTCCGGCCTCACCGGCGTCGACGACCCGTACGAGGCGCCCGAGAACCCCGATCTCCGGATCGAGTCCCAGAACCAGACCGTGCAGGAGTCCGCGGCGCAGCTCTACGCGCTGCTCACTGAGAGGGGTCTGCTGTGACCACCGTCGTCCACGCTCACGACACCACGGACAGTCCGTTCGCGCTGTCGCACCTCGACTCCCTGGAGTCCGAGGCCGTCCACATCTTCCGTGAGGTGGCGGGCGAGTTCGAGCGGCCGGTGATCCTCTTCTCCGGCGGCAAGGACTCCATCGTCATGCTGCACCTGGCGCTGAAGGCCTTCGCCCCGGCGCCGGTCCCCTTCACGCTCCTCCACGTCGACACCGGGCACAACTTCCCCGAGGTCATCGAGTACCGCGACCGCGTCGTCGCCCAGCACGGGCTGCGGCTGCACGTGGCCTCGGTGCAGGAGTACATCGACGCCGGCAAGCTCCGCGAGCGCCCCGACGGCACCCGCAACCCGCTGCAGACCGTCCCGCTGACCGAGGCGATCCAGCAGCACCGCTTCGACGCCGTCTTCGGCGGCGGCCGCCGCGACGAGGAGAAGGCCCGCGCCAAGGAGCGGGTGTTCTCGCTGCGCGACGAGTTCTCGCAGTGGGACCCGCGCCGCCAGCGCCCCGAGCTGTGGCAGCTCTACAACGGCCGGCACGCCCCCGGCGAGCACGTCCGGGTCTTCCCGCTCTCCAACTGGACCGAGCTGGACGTCTGGCAGTACATCGCCCGTGAGGGCATCGAGCTGCCGGAGATCTACTTCGCCCACGAGCGTGACGTCTTCGCCCGCAACGGCATGTGGCTGACCGCCGGCGAGTGGGGCGGCCCCAAGGGCAACGAGACGGTCGAGAAGCGGCTCATCCGCTACCGCACCGTCGGCGACATGTCCTGCACGGGTGCCGTCGACTCCGACGCCACCACGCTGGACGCCGTCATCGCCGAGATCGCCGCCTCCCGCCTCACCGAGCGGGGCGCGACCCGCGCCGACGACAAGATGTCCGAGGCCGCGATGGAAGACCGCAAGCGCGAAGGGTACTTCTAATGAGCACGTCCACCGAGCAGTTCGCCGACGTCTCGGCCACCACCCTGCTGCGTTTCGCCACCGCCGGCTCCGTCGACGACGGCAAGTCCACCCTGGTGGGCCGGCTCCTCCACGACTCCAAGTCGGTCCTCGCCGACCAGCTGGAGGCCGTGGAGCACGCCTCGCGCTCCCGCGGCCAGGAGGCGCCCGACCTGGCGCTCCTCACCGACGGTCTGCGGGCCGAGCGCGAGCAGGGCATCACGATCGACGTGGCCTACCGCTACTTCGCGACGCCCCGCCGGCGCTTCATCCTCGCCGACACCCCCGGGCACGTGCAGTACACCCGGAACATGGTCACCGGCGCCTCCACCGCCGAGCTGGCCGTGGTCCTCGTCGACGCCCGCAACGGCGTCGTCGAGCAGACCCGCCGGCACGCGGCCGTCGCCGCGCTGCTCCGCGTCCCGCACGTGGTCCTCGCCGTGAACAAGATGGACCTGGTCGACTACCAGGAGCCCGTCTTCGCCGCGATCGCCGAGGAGTTCACGACGTACGCCTCCGAGCTCGGCGTCCCGGAGATCACCGCGATCCCGATCTCGGCGCTCGCCGGCGACAACGTCGTGGAGCCGTCCGCGAACATGGACTGGTACGGCGGCCCGACGGTCCTGGAGCACCTGGAGACCGTCCCGGTCAGCCACGACCTGACGGCCTGCCACGCCCGCTTCCCCGTGCAGTACGTGATCCGGCCGCAGACCGCCGAGCACCCCGACTACCGGGGCTACGCCGGTCAGATCGCCGCCGGTGCCTTCCGGGTCGGCGAGGAGATCACCGTCCTGCCGTCGGGGAAGAAGTCGACGATCACGGGGATCGACGCGCTGGGCACCGGTCTTGAATCAAACACAGCCGTGGACATCGCCTGGGCCCCGCAGTCGGTGACGATCCGGCTCGCCGACGACATCGACATCTCGCGCGGCGACCTGCTCGCCCCGAGCGGCGACGCCCCGGCCACCAGCCAGGACGTCGAGGCGACGGTCTGCCACGTGGCGGACCAGCCGCTCGCCGTCGGCCAGCGGGTCCTGCTCAAGCACACCACGCGCACGGTCAAGGCGATCGTCAAGGACATCCCCTCGCGGCTGACCCTCGACGACCTCTCCCAGCACCCGAACCCGGGTCAGCTGGTCGCCAACGACATCGGCCGGGTCGTGGTCCGCACCGCCGAGCCGCTCGCGCTCGACGCGTACGCGGACTCCCGCCGTACCGGATCGTTCCTGCTGATCGACCCCGCGGACGGCACCACGCTCGCGGCCGGCATGGCGGGCGAGTCCTTCGCCACGACCAAGGCCGTCGCCGCGGTGGACGAGGAAGAAGGGTGGGATTTCTGAGATGAGCCAGAACGTCTACGCCACCTTCGCGAAGGAGGGCGGCCGGGTCGGCTCCGGCGCCCTCGGTGCGGGCATGGGAGGTGTCGCGCGATGTGCGTGCTGACCTCGATGTGCCGCGCGATCGGTACGCACCGGCTCCACCCGCTCCACCCCGAACGACATAGACGCAGACTTCGCTGAGAAGTTGAACCGAGGGGAACACCACCCGTGCCTGCCACCACCCGTATCACCCTGCGCCGCGGCCTGGCCGCCGCCGCCGCCCTGCCGCTGCTGATCGGCGCGCTCGCCTCCTGCGGCTACGGCTCCGAGTCCAAGAACGACGACGACTCCACGAAGAAGGTGGCCGCCGAGGGCGAGAAGCTCTCCGCCGACACCGTACGGCTCGGGTACTTCCCCAACCTCACGCACGCCACCGCGCTGGTGGGTGACCAGGAGGGCATCCTCCAGAAGGAGCTGGGCGGCACCAAGCTGGTGTCCACCACCTTCAACGCGGGCCCGTCCGAGATCGAGGCGCTGAACGCCGGCTCCATCGACATCGGCTTCATCGGCCCGTCGCCGTCCATCAACGGCTACGTCAAGACCAAGGGCACCAACCTCCGCATCGTCGGCGGCGCCGCCTCCGGTGGCGTGAAGCTCGTGGTGAACCCGGCGAAGATCAAGACCCTGGACGACGTCAAGGGCAAGAAGATCGCCACCCCGCAGCTCGGCAACACGCAGGACGTGGCCTTCCTCAACTGGATCTCCGAGAAGGGCTGGAAGGTCGACGCCCAGAGCGGCAAGGGCGACGTCTCCGTGGTCCGCACGGACAACAAGGTCACCCCGAACGCCTACGCCTCCGGCGCCATCGACGGTGCCTGGGTGCCCGAGCCGACCGCGTCGAAGCTGGTCAGCGACGGCGCGAAGGTGCTGCTCGACGAGTCCGACCTGTGGCCGGACAAGAAGTTCGTCATCACGAACATCATCGTGTCGCAGAAGTTCCTGAAGGAGCACCCGGACGTCGTCGAGGCGTTCCTGCGCGGTTCGGTGAAGACCAACGAGTGGATCAACGCCAACCAGGACAAGGCGAAGGCCTCGGCCAACGCCAAGCTGAAGGCCCTCTCGGGCAAGGCGCTGGGCGCCAAGGTGATCGACGCCGCGTGGCCGTCCATCGGCTTCATCAACGACCCGCTGGCGGCCACCCTCCAGGCCCAGGCCGACCACGCCGTCAAGGCCGGTCTCCTGAAGAAGCCCGAGCTCTCCGGCATCTACGACCTGAAGCCGCTCAACAAGGTCCTCAAGGCCGCGGGTCAGCCCGAGGTCTCCGACGCCGGTCTCGGCGCGAAGTAACAGCCCGCAGCTGATCCCCAGGAGGTGACGACCATGGCCACGACCACGACGCTCGCCAAGGCCGAGGACCGTGCGACGGCGACCCATGCCGCCCGCATCGAGCATGTCTCCAAGTCCTTCGGCGGACCCGCCGGCGGGCAGCTCGTCCTCGACGACATCTCGCTCGATGTCGCCCCCGGCGAGTTCGTCACCCTCCTGGGCGCCTCGGGCTGCGGCAAGTCCACGCTGCTCAACCTGGTCGCCGGGCTCGACCGGCCGTCCGCGGGGTCCATCGAGACCCCCGGCGGCCGGCCGGCCCTGATGTTCCAGGAGCACGCCCTCTTCCCGTGGCTCACCGCGGGCAAGAACATCGAACTGGCCCTGCGGCTGCGCGGGGTGCCCAAGGCCGAGCGGCGCGAGGAGGCCGAGCGCCTCCTGACCCTCGTCCGGCTCGGCGGCTCGTACGACAAGCGGGTCCACGAGCTGTCCGGCGGCATGCGCCAGCGCGTCGCGCTGGCCCGCGCGCTCGCCCAGGACAGCGACCTGCTCCTGATGGACGAGCCGTTCGCCGCGCTCGACGCCATCACCCGGGACGTGCTGCACGACGAACTGACCCGGATCTGGCGGGAGACGAAGCTGTCGGTGCTCTTCGTCACCCACAACGTGCGCGAGGCCGTGCGCCTTGCCGAGCGTGTCGTCCTCCTCTCGTCCCGGCCCGGCCGGATCGCGCACGAGTGGACCATCGACATCCCTCAGCCGCGCCGCATCGAGGACGCCGCCGTCGCGGAACTGTCCGTCGAGATCACCGAGCACCTGCGTGGGGAGATCCGCCGTCATGGCCAGCACTGACATCACACCGAAGACCGACGACCTCGCCGGCCTCGAAGCCGGCCTGGACGCCCTCGACACCGTGCAGATCCGGCGGACCCCGGTCCGCGAGGTGCTGGTCAAGAAGGTGCTTCCGCCGGTCGTCGCCGTCGTCCTCGTCCTGGTCGTGTGGCAGCTCCTGGTGTCCCTGAAGGTCACCGACGAGTACAAGCTGCCCGCGCCGTCCGCCGTGTGGGACAGCCTGACCGCGATGTGGCTGGAGGGCACGCTCCTCGAAGTCCTGTGGACCAGCGTCTCCCGGGCCCTGTTCGGCTTCCTCCTGTCGCTCGCCATCGGCACCCCGCTGGGCCTGCTCGTCTCCCGGGTGAAGTTCGTGCGCGCGGCGATCGGCCCGATCCTCGCGGGGCTCCAGTCGCTGCCCTCGGTGGCCTGGGTCGCGCCGGCCGTCCTGTGGCTCGGCCTCAACGACAGCATGATGTACGCGGTGATCCTGCTCGGCGCCGTCCCCTCGATCGCCAACGGCCTGGTGGCCGGCGTCGACCAGGTCCCGCCGCTCTTCCTGCGGGCCGGCCAGACGCTCGGCGCGACGGGGCTCAAGGGCGCCTGGCACATCGTGATGCCGGCCGCGCTCCCCGGCTACCTCGCCGGTCTCAAGCAGGGCTGGGCGTTCTCCTGGCGTTCGCTGATGGCCGCGGAGATCATCGCCTCCTCGCCGGACCTGGGCCTCGGCCTCGGCCAGCTCCTGGAGAACGGCCGCAACAACATCGACATGGCCGGGATCTTCCTGGCGATCATCCTGATCCTGATCGTCGGCATCGCCATCGACCTGCTCATCTTCAGCCCGTTGGAGCGCGCGGTCCTCCGCCGCCGCGGCCTGCTCACGAAGGCCTGACCATGAACCGCCCCGCCCTCCCGTCGCCCACCACCGCCCTTGCAAGGAAGCGCTCCGCGCCTTTCCTTTTGGTCGTCGCCCACGGCAGCCGCGATCCGCGGCACGCGGCGACCGTCCAGGCGCTCGTGCGCCGGGCCGGTGCGCTGCGGCCGGGGCTGCGCGTGGAGACGGCGTTCCTGGACTTCAACCTCCCGTCGGTGCCGGGGGTCCTGGACCGCCTCGCCGCCGACGGGGTACGGGACGTGGTGGCCCTGCCGCTGCTGCTGACCCGGGCGTTCCACGCGAAGGCCGACATCCCCGCCGTACTGCGCCAGGCTCCCGCGTCCCTGAACATCCGTCAGGCGGAGGTCCTGGGCCCCTCGCCGCTGCTGATCGCGGCGGTGGAACGGCGGTTGTACGAGGCCGGGCTCGGGCCCGGCGACAAGGGCTCGACCGGGGTCGTCCTGGCCTCGGCGGGCTCCACAGACCCGGAGGCGATCGCGGTGATCGCAGAAACGGCGCGGGAGCTGCGGCGCACCGGTTGGTGCTCCGTGCGGCCCGCGTTCGCCTCCGCATCCCTTCCGCGCACGGAGGAAGCGGTACGGGCGCTCCGCGCCGAGCCGGGCGTCCGGCGGGTGGCGGTCGCCCCGTACGTCATCGCCCCGGGCCGCCTCCCGGACCGCATCGCGGCGGGCGCGGCCGGGGCCGATGTCCTGGCGGACGTCCTGGGTCCCTCCCCCGAACTGGCCCGTCTGCTCCTGGAGCGCTACGACGGCGCCCGCGCGGCCCGCCGTCCGGTCGCCCGGACCGCCTGACCCTTCGGGTTCCGTCCACTCATCGCGACAGGTGTCGCCGCCGGGTAAAATGGCCGGTGAAATGGTTCGGCTCCGGCTGGACTCCGGCCCGGCCGGAACCGGCGAGACATCGACTCCATTGATCCCCGAGGAACGCTCATGGGTATCCTCGCTCACTCGAATCTGCGCAGCCGGCGGCATGCGACCGTCGGCATGGCGGCGGTCGTGGCGGCCGCCATCAGCCTCGCCGTTCCCGGCGCGACCTCGGCGCACGCCGCACCCGCGGGCGCCCCCGACGCGCCCTCTCTGGTGAATTGCGGGACGACGCTGCCGTGGCTGTCGCCGTACACCTTCGACGGCCATCTGAAGCTCAACGGCGGCTGCTTCACGCTCGGCCGTCATGTCTTCCTCATGGTGAAGCACAACAACGGCACCATCTTCTTCAAGAAGTGGGTCTTCGCCAAGGAGAACCCGAGCCTGGCCGGAGGCTGGGTCAACACCGACACCGGCCTGAAGGCTCCCTGCGCCGGCCCGAGCAACGGCTATGCGCGGGGGTACGACGAGGCCACGGACAGGTGGTCGCCCCGGTACCCCGTGACGATCTGCGTCGCCTTCGACTAGCTGAGCCTTCGACTAGCTGAGCCGTCGACTAGTTGAGCCTTCGCAGCCGAGCCTTCGACTAGCTGAAGTCGAGGCCCCCGGTGCGGGTGCGCTTCAGCTCGAAGAGGTCGGGGTGGGAAGCCAGGACCCTGAAGCTGTCGAAGAGTTCGGCCGCCTTCTCGCCGCGCGGGATCGCCCGCAGGACCGGGCCGAACCAGACGGTGCCGTCCACGTGGATCGTCGGGGTGCCGACGTACCCCTCCGCCTCGGGGTCCTTGCCCGCCTCGTGGCTGCGGCGGACCGCGGCGTCGTACGCCGGGTCGTGGGCGGCGGCGGCCAGCTCGGGCGGGAGGCCGAGCTCGGTGAGCGATTCGGCGATGACCGCGTCGAAGTCCTTCTGCTTCTTCTCGTGGATGCGGGTGCCGTACGCGGTGTAGAGCGGGCGCAGGATCTCCTCGCCGTGCTGTTCGGCGGCGGCGGCCGCCACCCGGACCGGGCCGATGGAGGCGTCGACGAGCTCGCGGTACCAGTCGGGGAGTTCGTTGCCCTCGTTGTGGAAGTACAGGCTCATGACCTTGAAGCGGAGGTCGATGTCCCGGTGGCGCTCGACTTCCAGGATCCAGCGGGAGGTGATCCAGGCGAAGGGGCAGGCGGGGTCGAAGTAGACGTCGACGGTGGGGCGGGGCGCAGTGTGCTCGGTGCTCGTCATGAGGTCGAATCTAGTGGGCAGTTGGCCCGTGGCCACGGGCCATTCCGCGCCCTCTCGACTGGGCCACTCCGGGGTCAGTCGCCCCGCGTCATCTCGACGAGCTTGACCACTGTGTTCCAGTTCCGGCCGGTGGCGACGAGGCCCTTCACCACGGACGGGCGGGAGACGGCCTCGCCGAGCTTGGACTTCCCGAGGCCTTCGGGGGCGTAGAGGTAGAGCACCCGGTCGCCGAGGGCGAAGTCCTCGGGGAGGAAGGCCTCGCGGTCGATCGCGGCGAAGCGCGCGGGGTCGGCGGCCTCCGAGTAGTAGATGGCGTGGAGCTGCTTGCCCTCCAGTTCGGCGGCCGGGAAGGGGCAGGCGTCGGCGACGGCCGCGAGGTAGTCGCCGTCGCGGACGAGGCAGTCGACGCGGAAGCCGAAGCGCTCCTCGATCGCGTCTTCGAGCGCGATGGTGAGCTCGTCCTCGCCGGCACCGGAGTCGGTGGTGAAGACGGCGTTCCCGCTCTGGAGGTAGGTGCGGACGTCGGTGTGCCCGAGCTCTTCGAGGAGCTTCCGGAGTTCCGCCATGGGGACCTTGCGGCGCCCGCTGACGTTGATGCCGCGGAGCAGGGCCGCGTAGGTCTTCGTCATGGGCTCAATCTAGTCGGCCACCGTGCCGCGTGGGGGGCGGCGCGGTGGCCGGTTCGAACACTGTCCGATCGAGGAGTTCCGGAGAAGACCCTTCACCCATCTGTGACTTATTCAACAAGGTTTCGTAATCACGAATCCGTCATCTGCGCTGATAGCGGGCGAGAACCCGGTTGCCGTCCTCGACCAGGCGCCTGCGCAGTTCGCCGCCGTCGATGGCGCCGCTGTAGTACTCCTGGAAGGCCGGGGTGGCCACCTTGTCCTTCCACTCCGGGTAGCCGCGCACCGACTGCGCCGGCGCCGGCCGCAGGTGTTCGGCCACCGCCGCCCCGGTCGCCCAGCCGTCCCGCGCGGTGTGCAGGGAGGGGTCGGCGAGCGCGGCGGTGCCGGTGGGCAGCATCCAGTCGCCCCGGGCGAGCCGCACCATGTTCGCCGGGCGCAGGAAGAAGTCGAGGAACCGGGCGGCCTCCTGCTTGTGGGGGCTGTCCTCGGCGATCGACAGGGTCTGCGGGGAGACGCCCTGGGCGAGCCCCTCGGCGCCGGCGGGCGCGGGCAGCACCGTCCACTCGAAGCCCTTGGGCGCCTGCTGCACGATCTGCTGCCGGTAGGCGAATCCGAGGGGGACCATGGCGTACTTGCCGGCGAAGAAGCCGGGCAGGGTGTCGGAGCCGCCGCTGCCGAGCGTGGTGCGCGGGGCGGTCCGGTCGCTGACGACCAGGTCGTGGATGGTGCCGGGGACGATGCCGTCGGAGTCGGTGAAGTCGACGGTCACCCGGCCGTCCGGGCCCCGGTGGAAGAGCCGGCCGCCGGCCGAGACCCCGAGGTTGAGGCTGACGGAGACGGGCTCCTTGAGGGGCCAGGCGACCGCGTAGCGGCCGCTGCCCATGGTCCGGGTGAGGTCCTGGGCGATCTGCCGGAACTCGGTCCAGCTCCAGGGCTTCTCCGGGGTGGGGACGCGGACGCCGGAGGACTCCAGGATCTTCCGGTTGGCGATGAGGACGCGCGGTTCCTGGAGGAAGGGCACGCCGTAGACGCCCTGGCCGAAGGTGGTGGTCTCCCAGCTGCGGGCGGGGATGTCGGCGCGCAGCCGCTCGGAGAGCAGCGGGCGGAGGTCGGCGAGGTGGCCGCCGTAGGCGAAGTCGGACAGGTCGTCGGAGGCGTCGTGGATGATGTCGGGCGCCTCGCCGCCCTCGAAGGAGGTGAGGAGCTGGTCGTGGACGGAGTCCCAGCTGCCCTGGACGTACTCGACCTGGATGTCGGGGTGGGCGGCGTTCCACTCCTTCACCAGCTGCCGGTTGGCGTCGACGGACTCCTTCTGCCAGGCGAGGGACTGGAAGCGGAGCCGTACGACGCCGTCGTCGGGTCCGTCTCCCCCGGCGGTGCAGCCGGTGAGGAGCAGGGCGAGCGCGGCGGCGAGGGCGAGGATCCGTCTCATGACTTCACCGCCCCGGTGAGCATCCCGCCCGTGATCCGTCTCTGGAGGAGGCCGAAGACGAGGAGGGAGGGCAGGGTGGCGAGGAAGGCCGCGGCGGCGAGCGGGCCGAGGTCGGCGACGCCCTCGGCGCCGAGGAAGTGGGTGAGGACGACCGGGAGGGTCTGTTTCTCGGGGGTCTTGAGGAGGACGAGCGCGAAGAAGAACTCGTTCCAGGCGGTGACGAAGGCGAAGAGCGCGGTGGCGACGATGCCCGGGGCGAGCAGCGGGGCGGTGACGGAGACGAGGGTACGGATCCGGCCGGCGCCGTCGACGGCCGCGGCCTCCTCCAGTTCGGCCGGGACGGCCCTGACGTACCCCATGAGCATCCAGAGGGCGAAGGGCAGCGACCACACCACGTACACCAGGACGAGCCCGGCGACGCTGTTGATCAGGTGCAGGTTCTTGAGGATGAGGAAGAGCGGGATGATCACGAGGACGAAGGGGAACGCCTGGCTGATCACCACCCAGCCGGTGGCGGCCCCGGCGAGCCGGCCGCGGTGGCGGGCCGTCACATAGGCGAGCGGGGTCGCGACGGCCACCGCGATCACGGCGGCGGAGACGGCGGCGAGCAGGCTGTTCGCGGCGGCCCTGAGCAGCGGCTGCTCGTCGAAGGCCTGCCGGAAGTTGTCGAGGGTGGGGTTCTCCGGGATCCACGTGGGGTGGAGCGAGGCCAGTTCGGGCGCGGGCTTGAAGGCGGTGGACAGCAGCCAGAGGAAGGGGAAGGCGAGGAAGACCAGGTAGGCGAGGAGGGCCAGGTACTGGCCCGCCCGCGCGGACCCACTCGTCCGGAGGGCGCTCACCGGTCCTGGTCCCCTTTCAGACGGCGTACGAGGGAGAGGGCGATGAGCACCGAGACGGCGGCGACCATCACGCAGCCCATCGCGGCGGCGTAGCCGAACTGCCCGTAGCGGAAGGCCTCTTCGTAGGCGAAGAGCATGGGCAGCCGGGTCCGGCCGCCGGGTCCGCCGTTGGTCAGGACGTAGACCAGGGCGAAGGAGTTGAAGTTCCAGATGAGGTTGAGGGCGGTGATGGCGAGGGCCACCGGCCGGAGCGCCGGCCAGGTGACGGCGCGGAAGCGGCGCCAGGCGCCGGCGCCGTCGAGGGCGGCGGCCTCGTGGAGTTCGCGCGGGGTGTTCTGGAGTCCGGCGAGCAGGGCGACGGTGGTCTGCGGCATGCCGGCCCAGACGCCGACGACGATGACGGCGGGCAGGGCGGTGGCGAGGCCGGAGAGCCAGTCGTGGCCCTCGCCGAGGCCCAGGTTCCGCAGGGACTCGTTGAGGATGCCGGCGTCGGGGTTGTAGACGAGCCGCCACATGATGCCGACGACGACCTCCGGCATCGCCCAGGGGACGATGGCGAGGGCCCGCGCCAGCCAGCGGAAGCGGAGTTTCTGGTCGAGCAGGAGGGCGAGGCCGAGGGCGAGCAGGAACTGGGGGATCGTGACCCCGACGGCCCAGACGACGCCGATGCGGAACGACTCCCAGAAGAGGGTGTCGTGGAGCAGGTCCTGGAAGTTGAGGGTGCCGACCCAGCGGGTGGCCTGGGTGCGGCCGGACTGGGCGTCGGTGAAGGCGAGCGCGATGCCGTAGAGGAGGGGTCCGACGCTGAGGACGAGGATCGGCAGGAGTGCCGGGAGCACCAGGAACCAGGCGCCGAGGTCGGGGCCGCGCGGCCGTGTCCCGGGGGCGGCGCGGGGTGTGCGCGCCCGGCGGGGCCGCTCGGCCGTGGTCACCGAGCTCATCGAGGGCCCCCCGGCCGTCTGGTCGCGGTCACTGAGCTCACGATCCGACCCCCGTCCACACCGCTGCTGCCGCCGTCCGGAATCCCGCCATGGTGCTGACGGCGCGTCGGCCCGTCAAGGCGACGGGCGTGGTGAGCTGCGCGGATGGGAGACTTTGGCGCAAACACATGGGTGAGGAGTGGTCGATGGACGAGGCGCGGGCACGGGAGATCCTGGCCGGGGCGGGGCTGCCGGTCGCGGGTGCGCGGCTGCTCGCCCTGGGCGAGAACGCGGTCTTCGCCCTGGGCGACCTGGTGGTGAAGGTCGGCCGGGACGCGGAGCTGATCGAGCGGGCGGAGCGGGAGCTCGCGCTGGCCTCCTGGCTGGAAGCCGCCGGGGTCCCGGCGGTCCGGGCCGCCGAGGAGAAGCCGCGCCTGGTGGACGGGCATCCGGTGACCGTCTGGCACCGGCTGCCGGAGGCGGTGCGCCCCACGGAGCCCCGTGATCTCGCCCCTCTGCTGCGGGCGGTGCACGCGCTGCCCGAACCGACCGGGTTCACGCTCCCGCGCCGTGAGCTGCTCGGCGGGGTGGAGCGGTGGCTGCGGCTCGCGGGGGACGCGATCGACCCGGCGGACGCGGCGTTCCTGCGGGAGCGGCGCGATTCCTTCGCCCCGGCGGCGGCCGCGCTCACCCCGCGTCTGACGCCGGGCCCGATCCACGGGGACGCCCTCCCGCGGAACGTCCACGTCGGCCCGGACGGGCCGGTCCTGGTGGACCTGGAGACCTTCTCCTCGGACCTGCGCGAGCACGACCTGGTGGTCCTCGCGCTCTCCCGGGACCGGTACGGCCTGGACCCGGCGGCGTACGAGGCCTTCACCGAGGCGTACGGCTGGGACGTCCGGGAGTGGGAGGGGTGCGCGGTGCTGCGCGGGGCGCGGGAGACCGCGAGCTGCGCGTGGGTGGCGCAGCACGCGCCGACGAACCCGAAGGCGCTCGCCGAGTTCGAGCGGCGGGTGGCCTCGCTGCGGGACGGTGACCCCGAGGTGCGCTGGTACCCCTTCTGACATCATGGTGACCGCCGAACCGGCCAGTGACGAACGGGGTGTTGAGATGCGTGTCGAACTGTCCGAGGTGACCCTCGACGTCGAGGTGGGCGGGGAGGGGCCGGCCGTGTTGCTCGTGCACGGCTTCCCGGACAGCCACCGCCTGTGGCGGCACCAGGTCCCGGCGCTGCACGCGGCCGGTTTCCGGACCGTCGTGCCCACGCTGCGGGGCTTCGGCGACTCCGACCGGCCGGAGGGCGGTCCCGAGGCGTACCACCCGGGCAAGCACGTCGGCGACATGGTCGAGCTCCTGGCGCACCTCGACCTCGACCAGGTCCATCTGGTGGGCCACGACTGGGGTTCGGGCATCGCACAGGCCGTGACCCAGTTCTTCCCGGACCGGGTGCGGAGCCTGAGCATCCTGTCCGTGGGTCACCTGGGGTCCATCCGGGCCGCCGGCTGGGAGCAGAAGCAGCGCTCCTGGTACATGCTGCTGTTCCAGCTGGCCGGGGTCGCCGAGGACTGGCTCGCGCGGGACGACTACGCCAACCTGCGGGAGATGCTGGGCGAGCACCCGGACGCCGAGGCCGCGATCGAGACGCTGCGCGCGCCCGGCGCGCTGACGGCCGCACTGGACATCTACCGCGCGGGTCTGCCGCCGGAGGTCCAGTTCGGCGCGGACGTGCCGGCGGTGCCGCTGCCGGAGTCGGTCCCGGTGATGGGCCTGTGGTCGACCGGCGACCGTTTCCTCACCGAGCGCTCGATGTCCGGGACGGGCGAGTACGTCGCCGGCTCCTGGCGCTACGAGCGGGTCGAGGACGCGGGCCACTGGCTGCAGCTCGACCAGCCGGAGAAGGTCAACGAGCTGCTGCTCTCCTTCCTCAAGGAGAACGGCTAGCCGGCCACCGCGACCGCCGGGCGCAGGGGCCACGTGGAGTCGACGACCGCCTCCGCGTCGCCCTTGCGGCGCAGGAAGTCCTGGAAGTTCTCGGCCCAGGTCCGGTACCAGCCGATCTGCCGCTCGTGCAGCTCGGCCGGGTCGAGGGCGGCGACCTGGGGGTGCCGCTCGGCTATCGCGACGGCGACCCGGACGGCGGCGAGCGCGTCGGCGGCGGCCTGGTGGGCGGCTTCGAGGACCACGCCGTACTCCCCGCAGACCGCTTCCAGGGTCCGCTTGCCGCGCCGGTAGCGGTCGACGGCCCGGTCGATGGTGTACGGGTCGACGACCGGCCCGATGGCCGTCCCGCCGAGCCGCTCCTCCAGGGAGGGCAGGCCGTGGCGGCGCAGCTCGGCGGCGAGGAGCGTGAGGTCGAAGGAGGCGTTGTACGCGACGACCGGGACGCCGTCCTCCCAGTAGGCGGCGAGGGTCCGGGCGATCTCGTCGGCGACCTCGCGGGCGGGCCGGCCCTCGGCCGCCGCGCGCTCGGTGCTGATGCCGTGGATCGCGGAGGCCTGCTCCGGGATGCGGATGCCCGGGTCGGCGAGCCAGTCCCGCCGCTGCCTGACCTGTCCGCCGCCGTCGACCTCGACGATCGAGGCCGTGACGATACGGGCCTCCAGCGGTTCCGTGCCGGTCGTCTCCAGGTCGAAGCCGACCAGCGTGTCGCCGTGCCAAGCCATCGGGTCCTCCTTACGTGATCTCCCCCGTGGTGCTGACCACCCTCGCACGCACCACTGACAACGCCTTCGGCTGCCCCCGCCGAGGGGTCAGGAGACGGGCCGGGAGTCGAGCCAGACCGACTCGAACTCCTCCCGGTATGTCTCGAAAAGTCCGTGATCTCCGTCACGGGCGGGCTGCCCGTGCCGGACCACGTTCCGTCCGCCGCCGCGCAGGACGAGGACCGGGGCCTCCATGCCCCGGGCCCGGCGCAGATACGACTGGACGACACCGACCCCGTCCGGCCCGTCGCCGTCGACGAGGTAGGCGGTGAAGCGGGGCGTCTCGTCGAAGACGTGGATCTGGAAGGCGCCCGGGTCGCGCAGCTTCGAGCGGACCCGGCGCATGTGCAGGATGTTCATCTCGACCGAGCGGCTCAGCTCGCCCTTCTTCAGGCCGAGTTCCCGCTCGCGGCGCTTGACGGCGCTGCTCGCCGGGTTGAGGAAGAGCAGCCGGGTCCGGCAGCCGGACTCGGCGAGCCGGACCATGCGGCGGCCGGAGAAGTTCTGCACGAGCAGATTGAGGCCTATGCCGGTGGCGTCGAGGCGGCGGGCCCCGCCGAAGAGGTCCTCGGCGGGCAGCTGCCGCTGGAGCCGGACCCGGTCGGGGTGGACGGAGACGACGTCCGCGTACCGGTCGCCGACGAGGTCCTCGACCGCGTCGACGGGCAGCCGGTCGGCGGACGGCACCCCGGCCCCGCCGCCGAGGATCTCCAGGATGCGGGCGGAGGCCCGTTCGGACTGGGCGAGGACGGTCAGCGAGAGCGCCCGGTTGCGGGAGACCACGTTGCGCGTGACCTCCAGCTCGTCCAGGGCGAGTTCGACCTCGCGCCGGTCGTCGAAGTAGGGCTCGAAGCAGGGCCAGTGCTGCACCATCAGCTCGCGCAGCTGGGGCAGCGTGAGGAAGCTCAGCACGTTGTCGTCGGCCGGGTCGAGGAGGTAGCCCTTGCGCCGGGACACCTCGCGGACGGCGACGGCCCGCTGGACCCATTCCTGGCCGGCGGGACCGGCCGCGGCCACCACCCACTCCTCGCCGTGCACGGGCTCGTACACGGGCCGCAGGACGGCGGCGACGACGGCCCGCAGCCGCTGCTCGACCAGGTTCAGCCAGATGTAGGCCCGGCCGGCGCGCTGGGCCCGGGTGCGGACCTCGCTCCAGGCCTCGGCGCCCCAGTCGAGCTCCGCCCCGATCTCCACGGGCCTGCCGACGGTGACCGTGCCGGGCGGCACGACCGCGCCCGGCGGCAGGACCACGCCCGGAGGTACGGCCGCGCCCGGCGGCGCGACCGCTCCGGGCGGCGCCTCTGCCGGGTCGGCCGGGCCCCCTTCGTGACCCGCGTCACCTGGGGGCAGCTCCAGACCTCCCGAGCTCACCCGCGCACCGCCTTCTGCTCCCGGACACCCGTTCCGGCGGACAGGATGACCATGTGACAACGATCAAGGAAGGGTACTCCCCGAGCGGGAGGCGGTGCAGCAGGATCGTCAGGCTGCTTCCTCAACTCCCCAGATCCGGCTGCCCGTTCTGGGAGGCGAGATCGGCCGGAGTGAGCGGATTCATAGCGGTTACGTCCCTGGGCGCGAACTGGAAGCCCTGCCAGTGGACCGGCATCGGCTGCTGGTCCTCGTCCCGGGCGATGTGGTGGAACCCGATGTTGACCCACACGGACGGCTGAGTCAGCGTCTCGCCGTTGACCCACCTGTCGACGCTGTCGCCGGCGCCGGCCGGGCAGTTGCCGATGTTGTTGCTGGCGAACTTCTCGCAGGCGCGGTTCTGGGTGAAGTACACGTCGTGCTTGGTGAATCCGCGGCCCGCGTGCGTGTCGGTGTGGCCGGGCACGATCTCGTACGAGCGGGCGTGGCCGTCGGCGTTCTTGCCGGTGCCGCTGACCACCCGCCACCAGCGCATGTTCTTCGCGTCGCCGGCGAGTTCCTTGGTGACGACGGTCTTCTTCGTCTTCACGGTGGGTCCGCCGTTGCCGGCGGGCGCGCTGACGGTGGAGTCGAACTGCTCGATCCGGTCCTTGGTGGAGCCGTCGAGACCGAAGTCGAGCTTCCAGAACACGTTGTGGGCGTGGCTGGTGGCGTAGCCGCGGGCGCCCTTGCCGATGGGCCAGCCGCGGCCGTCGGTGGCGTTGTAGTCGACGGGCGAGAGGCTGCCGGTGGCTCCGACGTTGGCGCCGATGGTGCCGTCGGCGGTGAAGCGCCACTCGGTGATGTACTCGTACCAGCCGACCTTGTTGACGGTGTAGACGAGCAGGTCCTTGGCCTGGGCCGCCCAGACCTTCGAGCCGTTGTCGCTGGCCATGCGGTACGCGTGTCCACGCGCCCGCGTGGTGGTGCACAGGCCCTTGACGTCGCCGATCTCGGGCACCTTGACGGTGGTGAGGGTGCCGCCGGGGCACTCGGCCGGCTTGAGGTTCTGCAGGCCCCAGCCGAAGCCGGCGCCGGTGAGGTCGTCGTACTCGGCGCCGCCGTCGTCGTACGGCACGTGGATCTGGGCGAGCCGGGCGCTGTTGAGGACCTTGATGGGCGCGGTGGCGCCGGGCGGCTGGTAGGTGACGCGGTCGAGCGTGAGCCCGGCGTCGGTGTCGTAGCGCCAGCACATGCGCCAGGTGGTGCCGCCGTCGAGCTTCTGGGTGATGCGGTACGCGGCCGAGCAGTCGGGTGAGGCGGCGGGCGCCTGGTTCGGGCGGGCGGGCGGGGCGGGGGCCGCGGTGGCGCCGGTCGCCGGCCCTGCGGCGGCCGTGGCGGTGCCGAGCAGCACGGCGGCGGTCAGGACGGCGCCCCGCTTGCGGGCGCGCGGGTTGCTCCGGTGGGACATGGGGACGTACTCCCTCGTACGTGTCGTGAGGAGGCTGTGGAGTGGCCGGGGCGGTGGTCAGCCGACCCGGGTGACGGTCCTCGCGGAGAGGTCGACGATCAGGTTCCGGGTGTCGATCCAGGCCCCGTTGAGGACCTTGGTGACGAGCCGGACGCACCGGTGCTCCCCGCAACGGGCGAGCTGCGCGGGCACGTTCGCCTCGCGGTAGGTGCGGTAGACGTCGCCGTTGAACCACAGCTGTCCGGTGGAGGTGAGCTCCTTGCCGGTGGCGTCCTTGAAGTCCTCCTTGACGCCCTTGCCGAGCGGGCTCGCGAGGATCAGCTCCAGGGCCTCGCGCAGTTCCTCGGGGTGGGCGGAGGGCTGGACCCCGCGCTCCGCGCCGGACTTCTCGACCTTGCCGGTGTCGAGGTTGACGGTCTTCGTGAGGAGCTCGTCGCGCGCGTAGTCGTAGAGGCGGACATCGGCGCGGCGGGACGGGTCGCCCGGGACGGGGTCGGCCAGCCGGGTGCCGAGGCGCTGCGGGCCGCGGCCGCCGTCCACGTTCTGCTGGGCGGAGGCGGCGGGCGGGGTCAGCGCCAGCGTCTCGGCCCGTGCGAGCTCGTCGTCGGTGAGCGGGTCGCTGCCGACGCCCTTCTTCCCCTCGGCCGCGGGCGGGACGACGGTGGCGGGCGGCGGGGCGGTGCCGGTGTCCTGGACGCCCGCCTCCCCCTGCTGCGAGGCGCTGCCCGTGCCGCCCCCTGTCCGCGTACCGGCCGCGCCGGCGATGCCGGTGGACCCCCCGGTTCCGGCGGCCCCGTTCGCCCCTGCCTGCCCCGGCAGGCTGATGGCGACGGCGACGGCGGTGCCCGTCACCGCCATGGCCGCTCCGGCCACCACCTTCCCCAGGTGGCGGCGCACTATTTCGTACACACTTCCCCCTCTTTCCCCCTCTTGGTCTGCGGTCACCCGGTAGGACGGGGCGAAGTCCTAGGTGGTTGCCCTTCTTTCGGGCAGGATCTGGCCGAAGAACACCCACAAAACCCGGACAGAAGAGGAAGAATCTATATCCATGCAGGTCTGGCCGGGACAGGCGTACCCCCTGGGCGCCACCTATGACGGAGCGGGAACCAACTTCGCGGTCTTCTCGGAGGCCGCCCACAGGATCGAGCTGTGTCTGCTGCACGACGACGGCTCGGAGACGGCGGTGGAGCTGCGCGAGACCGACGCGTTCGTGCGGCATGCCTATCTGCCGGGCGTGATGCCCGGCCAGCGGTACGGGTTCCGCGTGCACGGCCCGTACGCGCCGGAGCGCGGGCTGCGCTGCAACGCGGCGAAGCTGCTGCTCGACCCGTACGCGCGCGCGGTGTCGGGGCAGGTGAAGTGGGGCGAGGCGGTGTACGGCTACCCGTTCGGGCGGCCCGACGCGCGGGGCGACCTGGACTCGGGGCCGCACACGATGACCTCGGTGGTCGTGAACCCCTACTTCGACTGGGGCGACGACCGGCGGCCGCGCACCGAGTACCACCACACGGTGATCTACGAGGCCCATGTGAAGGGCCTGACGATGCTGCACCCGGACCTTCCGGAGGAGCTGCGCGGGACGTACGCGGGGCTGGCGCACCCTTCGGTCATCGGCCATCTGAAGGAACTGGGCGTCACGGCGCTCGAACTGATGCCCGTGCACCAGTTCGTGAACGACCACCGTCTGGTGGACGCGGGGCTCGCCAACTACTGGGGCTACAACACGATCGGCTTCTTCGCCCCGCACAACGCCTACGCGTCCTGGGGCGACCGGGGCCAGCAGGTCCTGGAGTTCAAGTCGGCGGTCCGGGCGCTGCACCAGGCGGGCATCGAGGTCATCCTCGACGTGGTCTACAACCACACCGCCGAGGGCAACCACCTGGGCCCGACGCTCTCCTTCCGGGGCCTCGACAACCCCTCGTACTACCGGCTGTCGAACGACCCCCGGTACTACACGGACACCACCGGCACCGGGAACTCGCTGCTCATGCGCTCCCCGCACGTGCTCCAGCTGATCATGGACAGTCTGCGGTACTGGGTGACCGAGATGCACGTGGACGGTTTCCGCTTCGACCTGGCGGCCACCCTGGCCCGCCAGTTCCACGAGGTGGACCGGCTGTCCTCGTTCTTCGACCTGGTGCAGCAGGACCCGGTGGTGAGCCAGGTGAAGCTGATCGCCGAGCCCTGGGACGTCGGCGAGGGCGGCTACCAGGTGGGCAACTTCCCGCCGCTGTGGACCGAGTGGAACGGCAAGTACCGGGACTGTGTGCGGGACCTGTGGCGGGGCGAGCCGCGCACGCTCGCCGAGTTCGCCTCCCGGCTGACCGGCTCCTCCGATCTGTACCAGGACGACGGCCGGCGGCCGCTCGCCTCGGTCAACTTCGTGACCTGCCACGACGGCTTCACCCTGCGGGACCTCGTCTCGTACAACGACAAGCACAACGAGGCGAACGGCGAGGGCAACCGGGACGGCGAGAGCTACAACCGCTCCTGGAACTGCGGGGCCGAGGGCGAGACCGAGGACGTCGGGATCGCGGAGCTGCGCGCCCGCCAGATGCGCAACTTCCTCGCCACGCTGATGCTCTCGCAGGGCGTGCCGATGCTCAGCCACGGCGACGAGTTCGGGCGGACGCAGGGCGGCAACAACAACGCGTACTGCCAGGACAACGAGGTGTCCTGGGTGCGGTGGCCGAAGGAGAACAGCGAGGCGGAGGCCACGCTGCTGCGGTTCACGCGCGCGATGGTCCGGCTGCGCCGGGACCATCCGGTCTTCCGTCGCCGCCGCTTCTTCCACGGAAGGCCGGTGGAGGGCACCCACGACGAGCTGACGGACATCGCCTGGTTCACGCCCGAGGGCGAGGAGATGACGGCCCGCGACTGGCAGGCCGCGCACGCGAAGGCGCTGACGGTCTTCCTCAACGGCAACGCCATCTCGGAGCCGGGCACACAGGGCGAGCGGATCGCCGACGACTCCTTCCTGCTGATGTTCAACGCCTCATCGAAGGAGCTGGAGTTCGCGGTCCCCGACAGCCACGGCCGCTGCTGGCGGATGGTCGTGGACACCTCGGACCCGGAGGGCATGCCGCCGCAGGAGGGCCCTGAGCTCGCGGGAGGCGAGCGGGTGACGCTCGCTCCGCTCAGCCTGACCGTTCTGCGCCGACCGGCCTGAGTTCCCGCACGGGAGCCGTCACCCGCACCGTCCAGGACAGCAGCGCGCAGGCCACGGCCGCCCCCACCGCCACCGCGAAGGCGGCGGGGGCGCCGTGGCCTTCGGCGAGCCGGCCGGAGACGGCCAGCGCGAGCGCCTGGCCGCCCACGATCCCGCTGGTGAGGAAGGCCATCGACTCGGCGAGCCGGGTGGCCGGGACGGTCCGCTCGGTGAGCCCGAAGACGGTGATCAGATGCGGGGCGTAGGCGGCGCCGAGGACGACGACGACCGCGTACAGCGCGCCGAGGGAGCCGGCGAACAGCAGCGGTACGGAGAGGACGACGAGCCCGGCGGTCGCGGCGCGCCAGCGGGTCGTGAGCCCCATCCGGGCCGGCACGGCGGCCATGGAGAGGCCGACGGCGGCGCTCATGACGCCCATGGCCGCGTAGACGAGCCCGGCCTGGGCGGGGGCGCCGAGCTCCTCGGTGAGGGCGGTGATCCCGGCCTGCGAGGCGCCGAACATGGCGCCCTGGAGGACCATCGTGCCGCGCAGGGCGTACGCGGATCCCGGCAGCCGCGTCCGTTCGGCGGCACTCATTCGGGTGGTCGTGACGGGCACCGGGGCCGCGGCCGTCGGATGGAGCGCGAAGGCCGTCCCGCAGACGGCGAGCAGCAGCGCCGCCAGGAGCAGCGCGGCGGCCGGGTGGGCGAGGGCGGCGGCGAGGCCGACGAGGGCGGGGCCGAGGACGAAGGAGACCTCGTCGAGGGTGCCCTCGAAGGAGAGGACCGCGCCGACGAGCCGGTCGTCCGCCCCGGAGCGGCGGGCGAGGGCCACGGAGCGGGTCCTGGCGAGCGGCCCGACCTGCGGGACGGTGGCCCCGGCGAGTGCCCCGAGCACCATGAGCGGGCCGGTCGCGGCCTCGGCGAGGGCGGCGAGGACCAGGGCGGTGACGGCGACCGCGTTGGCCAGGGAGGCCGCGAGGACGACCCCGCGCTGGCCGTGCCGGTCGGCGAGCCGGCCGATGACGGGCCCGGCGACGGTCTGTCCGGCGGCGAGCGCGCCGCCGGTGAGTCCGGCGGTGGCGAGCGATCCGCTGGTCTCCGCGACCAGGAGCAGGCTGCCGAGCTGGCACATGGCGGTGGGCAGCCGGCCGAGGAACGAGACGACCGGCAGGGCCGGTCCCAGCAGGGACAGCGTGTCGCGATACATCCGGAGCATCACGCGAACGTAACGCGATGCACTCGAACGGGTGCATGGGGCGATGACACAGAAGCCCTCCGGCGGGGTACGTACGTTCGCATGACGCCCAATCCACCCACCTCGACCTACCGGCTGCAGCTCCAGCCCGAGTTCCCGTTCGCGGCCGCCGAGCGCGCCGTGCCGTACCTGGCCGGCCTCGGGGTCTCGCATCTGCACCTGTCCCCGGTCCTGGAGGCGGTGCCCGGCTCGACCCACGGCTACGACGTCACCGACCACCGGTCCGTACGGGCCGAACTGGGCGGCGAGGAGGGGCTGCGGGCCCTGGCGGCGACCGCGCGGGCGCACGGCCTCGGGCTCGTCGTGGACCTCGTGCCCAACCACATGGCGGCCTCCCCGCGCCACAACCACGCGCTGCGCGCCGTGCTCCGCGACGGCCCGGACTCGCCGTACGCCCGCTGGTTCGACATCGACTGGCGGGCCGGGGACGGCCGGATGCTGCTCCCGGTGCTGCCGGCGCGCCTCCCGGAGGTACGGGACGGGTTCCGGGTCTCGGGCGGGTCCCTGCACCTGGACGGCCAGGAGTTCCCGCTCCGTCCCGGCACCGAGGACCTGCCGCTCGACGAGCTGCTCGACGCCCAGTGGTACCGGCTCGGCTGGTGGCGGCTGGCCCGCACCGAGCTGGGCTACCGCCGCTTCTTCACCGTCTCGGAGCTCATCGGGGTGCGGGTGGAGGACCCCGAGGTGTTCGCGGCGAGCCACGCGAAGATCGTGGAGCTGGTCGCGGACGGGGTGATCGAGGGGCTGCGCATCGACCACCCGGACGGACTCGCCGACCCGCAGGGCTACTTGGAGGAGCTGGCGGCGGCGACCGGCGGGCGGTGCTGGACGGTCGTCGAGAAGATCCTCACGGGCGCGGAGACGCTGCCCGCCGACTGGCCGGTCGCGGGCACCACCGGGTACGACGCGCTGCGGCGGCTCGACGGCGTCTTCACGGACCCGGTCGGCGCCGACGAACTCGCCGATGTGTACCGGGAGTTCGTCGGCAAGGCCGGGGACCGGGGCGGCCGCTGGGAGGCGACGGAGCGCCGCGCCGCGTACGAGGTGGTCACCCATGACCTGGCGTCCGAGACGGCCGCGCTGACCCGGATCGCCGGGCGGATCTGCGCCGCCGATCCCAGGCTCCGGGACCACGCCCCCTGGGCGCTGCGCACCGCGATCCGGGAGCTCCTCGTCCGCGTCCCCGTCTACCGCCCCTACCGGACGGGCGGCGAGGAGGTGCTGACCCCGGAGGCGGCGCGCGGCGCGAAGGCCGCGTTCGCGGTGCCGGAGGAGGCTTCGGCCGTGGACACCGTGCGGGCGCTGGCGCTCGGCGGGCTCGGCGACGGTCCCGAACACCGGGCCTTCCGCGCGCGGTTCGCGCAGACCTCGTCCGCGTTGCGGGCCAAGTCCGTGGAGGACACCGCCTTCTACCGGTACGCGCCGCTGCTGTCGGCGAACGAGGTCGGCGGCGACGCGGGCCGTCCGGCGGTGCCGGTGGAGGAATTCCACGCGTACTGCCTGCGGATCGCCCGGGACTGGCCGGGCACCGGCACGGTGCTCTCCACGCACGACACCAAGCGCAGCGCGGACGTCCGGGCCGGGATCGCGGTGCTCTCCCAGTGCCCGGAGGTGTGGGCGGAGCTCCTCGCGGAGGTCGCCGGGGTGCCCGCGCCCGACGCGCACGTGGCGTGGACGGCCTGGCAGACGGCCTTCGGCTTCGGCGCCCCGGACCCGGACCGTCTCGGCCCGGCGATCCTCAAGTCCGTACGGGAGGCGGGGCTGCGGACCAGCTGGACCGAGCCGGACGCGGAGTACGAGCGGGCGGTGGCCGAGTTCACGGCGGCCGGGCCCGGCCGGATCCCGCTCCGGGCGGCCTCGGCGGCGGCCTTCGCCCTGGAGCCGCACATCCGGGCGCACGCGCTGGGCGCCGCGCTCGCGCAGCTCACGATGCCGGGGGTGCCGGAGCTGTACCAGAACACGGAGCGGGAGTACCGGGCGCTCGTCGACCCGGACAACCGGGCGCCGTTCGCGGTCGGCGAGGACGACGAGCGGACGGCCCTGGTCCGGGCGGCGCTGGGGCTGCGGCGGGCGCACCCGGAGGCCTTCGGGCCGGGCGGCACGTACGTCCCGCTCGCGGCGGAGGGCCCGGCGGCGGCGCACTGCCTGGCCTTCGCGCGCTCCGGACGGGCGATCACGGCCGTGACCCGGCTGTCCCTGCGGCTCGCTCAGGCGGGCGGCTGGCAGGACACGGAGCTGGTGCTGCCCGAGGGGCGCTGGGCCGACGCGCTGGACGGCGTACGGGAGTTCACGGGTGGAGCGGCGACGGAGGTCAAGCTGGCGGAGCTGTTCGCGGAGCGGCCGGTGGCGCTGCTGACCCGGGTGGAGTGAAGGGCCGCACCCGGAGTCGCACCCGGGTGGGGGGTCACCGCGATCCGGACCGTCGCCGGGATCCTCCCCGGCGTCCTGCTGCTCGCCTCGGTGCTGCGGCCGGGCCGTACGGACCCGGCCGCGGCCGAGCCGAGCGTCAGGAGCGGGACACTCGGGTGACCTCGCACTTGGTGTACTCGGAGCCGTCGCCGGATCCGGGGTAGGAGGTGGAGAGTTCCTCGGACTTGGAGGCGCCCGCCGCGACCGCGATGGCGGTCTTCGTCGCGCTCGCGGGGACGACGGTGACGCCGGCGTCGCCCGTGAACTTCATCGTGACGTTGTAGTCGTAGTCGAGCACGCCGTCGTTCTTGATGGTGACGCGGCCGACGAGGTTCTTCGTCGCCGGGTCGTACTTGCACTCGTCGATGGTCACATCGCGCATGGCCTTGTTGCCGCTGCTCGAACCGCCGGTCACGGAACCGCCGGTGCTGCTGCTCGACGAGCTGTCGTTGTCGCTGTGGTTGCTGCCGCTGCTGTGGCTGCCGGAGCTGCTGCCGCCGCAGCTGGCGCCGTGCGAGCCGCGGGCACCGGTGAGGGCGACGACCGCGATGCCGAAGACAGCGATCGCACGGACATGACGCATCTTCATGTTTGAATCCCCGTGGAAAGTGGTAGAACGAACGCTCGTTGACGAGCGCACGTCACCCTAACAGCGGTCGGGGACCCTCTCAGCCGCCCGGGCGGACGATGAGGCTCCGGGGAGCCCGCGTGATGAGCCCCGTGGGCGCGGGACGGAAGCCGTCGGCGAGTCGCAGCCGCGGCATGGCCGTGAAGAGGGCCCGCAGGGCGTACTCCGCCTCGAAGCCGGCGAGCAGCACCGCCGGGCAGAACCCCGAGCCGTACGTGAGCTGGCCCGGGTCGTCCCGGAACGGGTCGAAGCGGTCCGGCTCGCGGAAGCGCTCCGGATCGCGGCCCGCCGAGCCGACGAGCAGCGCGACGGACGCGCCCGCGGGGACGATCCCGCCGCTCACCGGCACCTCGGCGCTCGTGCGGCGCACGGCGATCTGCACGGGCGGGTCCCGGCGCAGCGACTCGGCCCAGGCGCGGGCGACGAGACCGGTCGGCGCGTCGCGGAGGGCGGCGACCAGGTCGGGGTCCGCGAGGACGTTGCCGAGGAAGGAGGCCAGCGCCTTCTCCCGTACGGCGATCTGACCGCCGCACTCCCCCGCCAGCGCCCCGGCCGCACGGCCGCGGACGAGCCGCATCATGTCGCGGTAGGGCACGCCGACGGCCGCGGCGACGGTGCCGGCGGGCAGCCAGTGGCAGAAGTCGGCGACCAGATCGGCCCGGGACCGTTCGGCGATCCGGGCGGCCAGGACGTAGGCGGTGCGTTCGGTGACCGCGCGCAGGGCCTCCACGTCGACGTCGACATGGGCCTGCGCGCAGGGCGGGTCGCCGGGCCGGTGCCCGTGCGTGAAGCGGGCGTCGGTGAGGGCGGCGGCCACGTCCGCGTACCGGCTGAGGACCCAGGCCCGCAGCAGCGGGTCGTAGGTGAGGGGGAACTCCTCGCGCAGGGTCCGGTGGATCCCGTGCGGGTCCCACGAGGCGCCGGGGTCGAGAGGACTGGGCGCGACGGTCCGCCCACCCGGCGGGACGGGCCCGGCGGCGGCCGGGTCGGCGAGGGTGCGCACATGGCCGGGAAGGGGCGTACGGGTGGGGGCCTCGGTCCCGGTCGCCGCGGGCGCCTCGGCCGGCGGTGCCGCCGGTGCCGCCGGTGCCATCGACGGCAGGCGGCTCCACAGGTCTTCCGGCTCCTCCGGCCGCTCGCTCCCCCTGCCCCGGTCCGGCTCGCGGTTCGGCGCGTCGCTCATCTCGCCCCCTGTCGATCGGCGGTGGGTGCCGCGGCCGGCGATCGTGGCCCGCGTCTACCCAGCCCATCACCGTGCGGGCCGCTCCGCCCGCCGCGTACCGCCGAACGGGTGAAGCCCGCGCTCAGTCGACGGACAGCCGGAACGACATCTGGCCGAAGCCGACCACGTCCCCGGCCCGCACCACCACGGCGCCGGTGACCCGCCGCCCGTTGACGGTGGTGCCGTTCGTCGAGCCGAGGTCGCGGAGCACCCAGAGACCGCCCTGGAGCGAGAGTTCGGCGTGCAGCCGGGAGGCCGTCTCATGGCTGAGCCGCAGCCCGTTGACCGGGTCGCGCCCGATCCGCAGCGGGTGCGGGCCCGGGTGCGGCAGGAGCAGCTTCGGCAGCCGCTCCGCGCTCCAGGCGCGCCCGATCCGCGCGGTGAACGCGGACATCCGCTCGACCGCGCCGACCACCCGGCGGGTCCAGGTGCCCTCGGAGCGCAGGTCGGCGGTGAGCAGGGCGAGTTCGTCGGGCCGGCGGGCCTGGAGCGCCCGCTCCATCCGGAAGAGGAACGTGTCGTGCGAGAGGCGGCCCTGGGCGGCGCCCTCACGGAGCAGCACCAGCGCGCGGTCCCGCTCGGCGTCGGTCAGCCGAGGGGAGTTCGCCGGAAGCTCGAAAGGGGTCGTCACACTGCAGATTGTCGGTCCGTCGGCCCCGACGTGTCCAGAAGGGCCCAGGGCCTGCGGAAACTCCGTACCGGTCGCGGCGTGACGCCTGTTACCTTCTGCCGTCCTCACACCAGAGATTCCCAGGGGGAAACCGGACGTGACCACGTCTTCCTCGTCCACGGACGACCAGCACCACGAGCACGACCAGCACGACCAGCACCACGAGCACGACCAGCACCACCAGCACCACCAGCACGACGACGCGCACGACCAGCGCCACGCCGAGCACGACCTGCACGACGACCCGCACGGCTCCGGCCCCGCGCAGTCCACTTCGGCCGTCCCCGGCCTCTACGTCCGCCCGCTCACCGGCCCCGGGGAACTCGACCTCTTCCTCCGCCTCACCTACTCGCTCGACCACGAGCTCGCCGACGACCTCGCGACCGGCCGTCGCCTCCCGCAGTGGATGTGGGTGGCCCTCGACGGCGACCGGCTCGTCGGCCGGCTCGCCTGGTGGACCCACGCGGCGGGCGCCGCACCCCAGGCGCTCGACTTCTTCGACCTCGACCCGGAGCTGTCCGCCGAGGAGCGCGCCGAGGTCGGTCTGCGGCTCCTGACGACCGCGACGGCCGCGGTGATCCCGGCGGGCACGCGGCGCCCCGAGTTCGGGCGGTTCATCCCGGCGGACTGGCGGGAGGTCCCGGAGACCCGGTCCGTCCTGGAGTCCCTCTTCGCCGTCCTGGAGCGCACGGGCGCCCGCCCGCTGGTGGAGCGGCTGCGCCTGGAGTGGCGGCCCGGCACCCCCGTACCGGAGCCGAAGGGCCGTCTGGAGTTCCGTCCCGTGCGGGACCGCGAGGACCTCCTCGCGCTGATGACGCCGGTCATGGAGGGCACGCTCGACGCGCACGGCCAGGCCGATCTGGCCTCCGGCCTGTCGGCGCGGGAGGCGGCCGAGCTGCACTACGACGAGGAGCTCGCGCACTACTCCTCGCCCCGCGAGTGGTGGCAGGTCGCCCGGCTGCCGGAGACCGGCGAGCCGGTCGGCTTCGTCATCCCCGCGCGGAACAACTACCACCACACCATCGCGTACATCGGTGTGCTGCCCGCCCACCGCGGGCACGGGTACATCGACGACATCCTGGCGGAGGGGACCCGGATCCTGGCCGCCGCCGACGTGCCCCGGATCCGGGCGGCGACGGACGTGGGGAACGTGCCGATGGCGGCGTCCTTCGCCCGTGCGGGCTACGTGGCGTTCGAGCGCGCGGTCAACTACGTGTGGGACGCACCGGGCGAGTCGGGGTCCTGACTGCCAGGATGGTCGCGGTAGCACTGCCGGAGTGGCTGGACCGTCGACGAGGGGATTCCCGTGCTCTTCGAGGTGTGGGCGCCGAGCGCCCGTGACCGGGTGACGCTGGAGCTGAACGGCTCCGCCCATCCCCTGGACCGGGACGCGGAGCGGGACGGCTGGTGGTCGGGGGTGGTGCCCGCCGGGGACGGCGACCGGTACGGCTTCTCCCTCGACGGCGGTCCCGTGCTGCCCGACCCGCGCTCGCGCCGGCTGCCCGACGGGCCCGACGGGCTGAGCGCGGTCGTCGACCACTCGGCGTACTCCTGGCGCCACGAATCCCCGCGGCTGCGGCTGCGCGGCGCCGTCCTGTACGAGCTGCACATCGGCACCTTCACCCCGGAGGGCACGCTCGACGCGGCGGCCGCGCGGCTCGGGGAGCTCGCGGGCCTCGGCATCACCCACGTGGAGCTGATGCCGCTGTGCCCGTTCCCCGGGGTGCGGGGCTGGGGGTACGACGGGGTGGCGCCGTGGGCGGTGCACGAGCCGTACGGCGGGCCCGAGGCGCTGAAGCGGTTCACGGACGCGGCGCACGGGCTCGGCATGGGCGTGGTGCTCGACGTGGTGCACAACCACCTGGGCCCGTCGGGCAACCATCTCCCGTCCTTCGGGCCGTACTTCACGGACACCCACCACACGCCGTGGGGCGCGGCGGTGAACCTGGACGCGCCGGGTTCGGACGAGGTGCGGGCGTACTTCCTGGGGAGCGCGCTCGCCTGGCTGCGGGACTACCGGATCGACGGGCTGCGGCTCGACGCGGTGCACGCCCTCGCCGACACGCGGGCGCTGACCTTCCTGGAGGAACTGTCCACGACCGTGGACGCGTTGGCGAAGGAGCAGGGCCGCCCGCACTTCCTGATCGCGGAGTCCGACCTGGCCGATCCGCGCACGACCACGCCGCGCACGCTCGGCGGGCTCGGCGTGCACGCCCAGTGGAACGACGACTTCCACCACGCCCTGCACACGGCCCTGACCGGCGAGTCCCAGGGCTACTACGGGGACTTCGCGCGCGCCCCGATGGCGTCGCTCGCCAAGACGCTCACCCGCGTCTTCTTCCACGACGGCACGTACTCCACGTTCCGCGGCCGCCACCACGGGCGTCCGGTGGACCGGGAGCGCACCCCCGCCCACCGCTTCCTGGGGTACGCGCAGACGCACGACCAGATCGGCAACCGGGCCCTCGGCGACCGCCTCTCGGCCTCCCTCTCGCCCGGTCTGCTCGCCTGCGCGGCGACGCTCGTCCTCACCGGCCCCTCGGTGCCGATGCTGTTCATGGGCGAGGAGTGGGGGGCGAGCACGCCCTGGATGTACTTCACCGACCACACGGACCCGGAGCTCGCGGAGGCCGTACGGCGGGGCCGTAAGCGGGAGTTCGCGGCGCACGGCTGGTCCGAGGACGAGGTCCCCGACCCCCAGGAGGCGGCCACCCGTGACCGCTCGGTCCTGGACCGGTCCGAACGCGAGCGGGACCCGCACAAGCGGCTCCTCGCCTGGCACCGCCAGCTGATCGCGCTGCGCCGCACCCTGCCCGATCTGACGGACCCGGACCTGGCGGGCGTGAAGGTGGCCTTCGACGAGGAGGCCCACTGGCTGGTCTTCCGGCGCGGGGACCTGCGGGTGGCCGTGAACCTGGGCAAGGAGCCGACGGTGATCCCGATCGGCTCCAACGGCCGCGACCGGGTCCTGGCCTCCTGGGACCCGGTCGAGGCGCCGTCGTCGGACGGCCTGCTCGCCCTCCCCGGCGAGTCGGCGATCGTCCTGACGGACGGCTGATCCGCCCGTCTCCTGTGGGTGGATACTCTGCACCGTGACCACCATCTACCGCACCGAGGCGGGCCGGGAGCAGATAGGGGGCTGGTGCCTCGACCGGCTCGACGCCTGGGGGGTGCCGCACGAGCGGGACGTCTTCGGCGCGGGAGGCGCCGCGACGCACGCGGTGATCGCGGGCATCCCCGGCCCGTCCGGGACGACGGTCGTCCTCGTCCCCGGCACGAACTTCAACGCCGCCGCGTCCCTGCCCCTGGCCGACGCCCTGCTCGCGGCCGGCCACCGGGTCGTCCTGCTCGACGTGCCCGGCCAGCCGGGCCTGAGCTCCGGCGAACGCGGCCTCGCCAAGGGCAGGTTGAGCTGGTACGGGGCCTGGCTCGACGAGGCCGTGGCGGAGACCTGCGAGGGGCGGCCCGTCACCGTCCTCGGGCACTCGTTCGGCGCGGCGATCGCCCTGTCCGCCTCCTCGGCGCACATCGAGCGCCTGGTCCTGGTCTCCCCCGGCGGCCTGTCCTCACTGCGTCTTCCGCCCGCGCTGCTCGCCGCCTCGGCCGCCTGGTTCCTGCGGCCCACGCCCGCCCGCAGCGCCCGGCTGCTGCGCACGATGCTGGCGCCCGGTCATGAGCCACGGGCGGAGCTGGTGGAGTGGATGACGCTCGTGGCGCGGCACGCCCGGTCCAGCGGGGCGCCCGGGCTCGCGGATCCGGGCGCCCGGAAGGTGCCGGTCACGGCCGTGACCGGAGAGCGGGATGTGTTCCTGCCGCCGGAGCGGCTTCGGCCCGCGGTCCGCGCCCGGCTGGGCGAGGGCGCGGAGCTCGGAGTCGTACCCGACGCGGGTCACCTGGTGGTGGAGGAGTTCCCGGAGCGGATCGCCGCGCTGGTGTCCCAGGGGCGGTAGTCAGTCGACGATGGCCATCTCGTGCGGGGTGTTGTTGAAGCGGCGGCCCCCGCCGTCCTCCGTGGCCGTGACGATGTCCTCGATGCGGACGCCGAAGCGGCCCGGGAGGTAGACGCCGGGTTCGATGGAGAAGCACATGCCGGGGACGACGGGGAGTTCCTCGCCCTCGATCATGTACGGCGGTTCGTGGGTGGTGACGCCGATGCCGTGGCCGGTGCGGTGGATGAAGTACTCGCCGTAGCCGGCGTCCGTGATGACCTTGCGGGCCGCCCGGTCGATCTCCTGGCAGGCGACCCCGGGGCGGACCGCCTCGAAGCCGGCCTGCTGGGCCTCGCGGACGAGGTCGTGGACGCGGCGCTCCTCGTCGGTGGGCTCGCCGACGTGGACGGTGCGGGTGGTGTCGGAGCCGTAGCCGTGCTTGAGGCCGCCGAAGTCGAGGACGACCATGTCGCCGCGCTCGATGACCCGGTCGCCGGCCTCGTGGTGCGGGTTGGCGCCGTTGGGTCCTGAGCCGACGACGGTGAAGTCGACCTGGGAGTGGCCGAACTCGATGAGGAGCCGGGCGAGGTCGGCGGCGACGTCGGTCTCCTTGCGGCCGGCGAAGCGGACCTTGAGGATCTCGCCGTACGCCTGGTCGGCGGCGGCTCCGGCGGCCGCGATCCTGGCGAGTTCATGGGCGTCCTTGACGCCACGGAGCATCGGCAGGGCCTCGGTGAGGGAGACGTACGAGGTGCCGGGCAGGGCCTGCTGGAGGCCGAGGAGGTGCATGGCCCAGGCGTTGTCGCTGACGCCGAACCGGCCGTCGACGTCGAGGAGCGGGGCGGTGACGGCGTACGGGTCCTTGCCGTCGGTCCAGTCCCGCAGGGTGAGCGCGGCGGCTCCGGCGGCCTTCTCGGCGTCGGGGGCCTCCAGGGTCGGGACGACGAGGACCGGTTCCTGGCCGGCGGCGAGGACGAGGACGGTGAGCCGCTCGGTGATCGCGGTCGGCTGGTAGCCGGTGAGGTAGACCAGGTCGGGTCCGGGGGCGACGAGGACGCCCGCGAGTCCGGCGTCGGCGGCGGACTCGGCGGCGCGGGCCATCCGGGCCCGGTAGTCGTCCGCGGTGAAGGGCACGACCTGTTCCGACATGGTGGCTTCTCCTCGACGTCTTCGGCTGCGTCCGGTACGACGTACAGCATCCTGCCGGGCGGGGACGCGGGCCGCGACCGGATACCGGAGAGCGGCGACCGGAATCAGCGGCGGTCGGGGCCCTGGGCGATGAGCCGTTCCAGGAGCTCGTGGAAGTCCTCGCCGACGACGATCCGCAGGTCGCCCCGCTCCTCGTCGTGCTCGCTGAGCTGGGTGAGGGTGCCGTCGCGCCACCAGAAGACGTACGGGCTGATGGCGCCCGGCACGTCCTCGTACCCGGCGGCGGCGAAGGAGGCCATCGCGCCGAGGGCCGGGATGATCGAGGTGTCGCGGATGGGGTGGAAGGCGAGCTGGTGCCGGAAGGGCAGGGCGACGAGGGCGCCGTGCTCGCCGAGCGGGACGCCGGTGACGCGCTGGACGACGTGGTCGAGGTCGAGGACGCGGCTGGCGGTGTAGAAGGAGTCGCCGAGGATGATCTCGAAGCACATGCCGTCGGCGTCGCGGACCGTCTCGTGCTCCTCGACGGGCAGTCCGCGCAGGTTGCGCAGGGCCCGGTCGCGGAGCTGCGCGTGGTCCCCGAGCCGTTCCAGGGCCTCGTCGGTGAGCATCATGACGCTCTCCGGCAGGTCGAGCGCGAGGACCTCGTAGAGCCCGGGGGCGACGGTCCTGGCGTAGCCGAAGGCGCCGGCGTCGATGCCGTCGCCGGAGACGACCCGGGGGTACAGCTGGGCGCGGATCTGCTCGGGCGGCAGGGTGTCGAGCGCGGAGGGGCCCTCCATGGCGCGGACGACGAGGCCGATGTGGCGGTGGATCATGCCGGGCCAGACGCGGGGGCCGCGCGGGTCCTGGTGGCAGACGGCGGCGAGGTTGCCGAGGCCGTAGCGCCGGCCCTTGTCGTCGACGACGTGGTCGGCGTAGACGCTGACCTCCAGGCCGAGTTCGGCGAAGGTCTCGCGGACCCGGCCGCGGAAGAGCGCGGCCTCCCGCTGGGAGAAGTACGCGAACTCGGGGTCCCTCGGTGCGTCGTCGCCGTCCCGCCTGGGTCCTCGTCGCAGCCACCTCACACCCGTCCGCCTTCCGTCGCCGTTGCGCACAGGGTAGCGACTGCGGATGTCAGCCCTTGAGCCGTCGGGCGAACTCGGCCACCGGACCGGACGGTTCGCGGTCCGCGCCCGCCGGGAGGAGGAGTTCGGTGCGGTGGACGAGGCGGGGCGCGACCAGGGGGACGGCGGCCGCCCCGGGCAGGCCCTCGGCCGCCGGCAGCGGAAGCAGGGCCAGACCGTGCCCGGCTGCGGCGAGGGCGGCGAGGGTGCGGGTGTCGGTGCCCTCGTAGCGCAGGGCGTCGCGGAAGCCGCGCCCGCCGGGCCCTCCGTGGACGGCCCGGAGCCGGTCGAGGGAGATGCCGGCGTCGGGCGCGTCCAGCCAGCGGGCGTCGACGAGGTCGTCGAGCCGGAGCCCGGGGCGGCCGGCGAGCGGGTGGTCGACGGGCAGGACGACGGCGAGGGGCTCCTCGGTGACACGGGTCGCGGCGAGCGGGGCGACGTCCGCGAGCCGCAGCGGGTCGCTGGGGGCGGCGATCCCGTCGACGAGCCCGGCGTCCGCCTCGCCGGTGGCGACGACGACGGGCACCCGCTCGCGGGGCAGGGCGCGCAGGGTGACGCCGGTGGCGGGCAGGGCGGCGAGGGTACGGGAGGTGAGGGCGAGCGGGGAGGCGGCGACGTCCAGGGTCGCGCGGGGCGCGGCGGCGAACCGATCGAGGTCGGCGCGGGCCGCGTCGAGGCGGAGCAGCAGCGCCCCGGCGTGCTCGAGGAGCCGCTCCCCGGCCGGGGTGGGGGCGACGGGCCGCCGGGTGAGCAGCGCCAGTCCGAGGTCGTTCTCCAGGGCGGCGATGTGCTGGGAGACGGCGGACTGGGTGTAGCCGAGGTCGCGCGCGGCCTCGGAGAAGGAGGCGAGCCGCGCGACCGTGACGTAGGTGCGGAGCAGGTGCGGGTCCACCGGTTCAGGACCCGAACGGCGTCTTGAGGAGGTCCTTGGCGTAGTACGCGAGGGAGCGGTTGTAGCGGGGCAGCAGCGGTGCGAGGGCGCCGAGGGCGAGGGAGGCGGCCTCGCGGTCGCGGCCGGTGTCGGCGAGGGCGAGGGCGAGGAAGGCGTCGACGGCGCCGGAGAGGGCCTGCTCGTCGGCGTCGAGCCGGTCGGCGGGGAGGGCGCGCTCGGCGGTGAGGAGTTCGACGCTGCGGTCGGGGCGGCCGAGGTTGCGCAGGCTGCTGGCGAGCTGGATGACGGCCCGGCGGCGGCGCAGGCCGGTGAGGCCGAGGTCGAGGGCCCGCTCGTAGTGGACGACGGCCTGTTCGGGCATGCCGGTGGAGTCGTGGGCGGCGCCCTGCTCGAAGACGGCGGCCGGGTCGTCGGCGGGCCGCTCGGCGGCGAGGGCGGCGACGCGGGCGCGGAAGTCGGCCGGTTCGAGGTCGTCGAGGCGCTCCCAGAGGGCGGTGACGCGGGACTCCCAGTCGTGATCGTTCGTCATGTGCCCACCCTAGCGGGGCGAGGATAAGCGTCCGTGATGGAAGGACCAGGAATCATCGTTGGACGTGAACGGGCGGCGGCGCCCAGCATGAGGGCCATGAACTCACCGACGCACACCCCCCGGATCGCCCTGGTCGGCGACCGCTCCCCGCACGTCCGCTCGCACGTCCGCATCCCCCTCCTCCTCGACGCCCTCGCCGAGCGCGACGGGCTCGTCCTCGACGCGTACTGGATCCCGACGGCCGACGCGGAGGCCCTGGGCGCGGTGCGGCGCTTCGACGCGGTGTGGGTGCTGCCGGGCAGCCCGTACGTGAGCGAGGCGGGGGCGCTGGCGGCGATCCGTACGGCCCGCGAGGACGGCATCCCGTTCCTCGGCACCTGCGCCGGTTTCCAGCACACCCTGATCGAGTACGCGCGGGACGTCTGCGGTCTGGAGCGGGCGGCGCACGCCGAGAACGACCCCTCGGCCGACCCGGAGGACCTGCTGATCGCGCCGCTCGCCTGCTCGCTGGTGGGCCACGAGGGGGTCGTACGGGTCACCCCCGGCTCGCTCGCCGAGAAGGCGCTGGGCGCGGAGCGGACGACGGAGCGGTACCACTGCAACTACGGCGCGGACAACCGCCACCTGGACACCCTGCGGGCGCACGGTCTCCGCTTCACGGGCGCGGACGAGGAGGGCGGCATCCGCATCGCCGAACTCCCCTCGCACCCCTTCTTCCTGGCGACCCTGTTCCAGCCGGAGCTGGCGGGCGACGGCACGCGCCCGCACCCGCTGATCAGGGCGCTGGCGGTGGCGGCGACGGAACACGCGGGCGGGACGCTCACGGAGAAGGCGTACGCGGGGGCCGGGGCGCGCTGAGGCCCGGCCGCCGCGGCCCGGGACGCGCTGAGGCCCGGGCGTCGCAGGCCGTGGCGCCTAGGCCCCGGTCGTCGCGGGGTCCGGGTCCTGGGTCGGGCTCGGGCGGCGGCGGGTGCGTTCCGCCCAGGCGGCCACCGGCGGGCCCGCCGCGCCCACGGCCGCGAAGAACAGGCCGAGCAGCAGCCAGCCGGCGTGTCCGAGTCCGAGGACCGCGGTCGTCAGGACCACCGGAGCCAGGGCCTGCCCGGCGTTGAAGGCGATGCCGAAGAAGCCCTGGTACTGCCCCTGGGCGTGGGCGGGGGCGAGTTCGAAGGCGAGCGTGTAACCGCCCGAGGACTCCCACACCTCCCCGAGGCTGTGCAGACAGACGGCGAGGATGGCGAGCGCCGCCGCGACCCAGGCCGGAACGTCCGCGGTCAGCGCCATCAAGGGGCAGCTGACCAGGAAGAGCAGCCCGGCGATACGGAAGGCCCGGCCGCCCTGCCGCGGGGTCTCGACCCGGGAGCCGATCCGGCTCTGGAGCAGGACGCACACCCCGCTGTTGACCGCGTAGACCACCGCCACGGTCCAGCGGGGCGCGTCGGTGTGGGCGGAGAGCCAGATCGGCAGGAGCAGGGAGACGGTCTGGTACTGCAGGCCCATGGCGCCGTAGAGCGCCGTGAAGGTCAGGTACGGCCGGTCGGTCAGGACGGCCCAGCGGTGGTGCTCCTCGGGGCGGGGCAGCGGCCGGTAGTCGGGGACGCCGATCAGGCCGATCAGGGCGGCACCGGCGAAGCTGGCGGCGTTGGCGAGGATGAGCACGGTGTAGGCCGCGCGGGTGTCGACGGCGACGGCGAAGCCGGCGCCGACCGTGCCCAGGACGACGCCGAGGTTGACCCAGGTGCGGAGCTTGGCCCGGAAGGCCGCCGGGCGTTCGCCGCCGGCCCGGGCGACGAGCCCGCCGCCCGCGGCGCCGCCCGCCGTCGCCGCCAGCCGGTCCAGGGTGGCGACGAGCGTGAACGTGACCCAGTCGTGGATGAGGACGAACGCGGCCATCGTCACGGCCTGCACGACGACGGCCACCAGCCAGACCGTACGCGGCCCGTAGCGGTCGGCGAGGTTCCCGGCCGGGATCCCGGCGAGCAGCCCGACGAGCCCGGCGACCGTGAGGCCGACCCCGACCTGTGCGGCGGGCAGGTGCACCACGAGGGTGAAGTAGAGCACCGCGGCGGTGTTGAAGAGCCCGTTGCCCACCCGGCTGACGAAGCTCGCGGCGATGAGGGCGCGCTGCGGACGGTTCCCCGTCCCGGCGTCCTTCCCGGTCACGGGGCTCACAGCGCGGGCAGCTCTCGGCCGACCAGCGCGCGCAGCCGTTCCGCGTCCTCCGGGGAGGGCAGCCCGCGCAGCGGCAGCACCTCCACGAGCAGGATGTTCGGGTCGCGGCTGAGGAGCACCAGGTGGTCGCGGGTCTCGCGGTAGCCGCGGAAGACCGACCAGCGCTGGAGCAGGGACACGTGCGCGGTGTCGGTCGTGATCCCCGTACCGCTCACGGACGCGCGGTACTCGCCCTGCCAGGAGACCGTGCGCAGCGCGTGGTGGGCCTGGAGGTGGGGCATCGCCCAGATCAGGACGGCGCAGAAGACGGCGAGGACGAGCGACACGGCGGAGGGCCGGCGCGAGGCCAGGGTCAGCAGGGCGCCCGCGCAGAAGAGCGCGACGAACCCCCATCGGACCAGATGGTGGCGGCGGAGGCGCTCGCGCACCAGGACCCCGGCGAGGATGTCGGCCCGCGTGGGTCGGTAGGCCAGCTTGACCATGTCCATGCCCGTGTCCGTGTCCATGATCCGTCAGCGTACTGTCCCGCTAACTCATGCTCACGATCAGGTCGGCGCGGTCCCGACCGCGGGCCACCAGGCGGGCGTTGGCCTCGTCGGAGTCGTGGACCCAGCGCTCGGCACGGGCCCGGTCCTTGCCGAAGCGGACGTGCCGCTCGACGAGCCGGGGGACGCGGCGGCGGGCGTCGAGCTCCAGGTACCAGGCCTCGTCGAGGAGGGGCAGGACGCCGGCCCAGGCGCCCTCGTCGTGCAGCAGGTAGTTGCCCTCGGTGACGACGAGCGGAACCTCGGGCGCGACGGGTATCGCCCCGGCGACGGGCTCCTCCAGGGAGCGGTCGAAGGCGGGCGCGTAGACGGTGGTGCCGGGGACGGGGGTGCGGAGCCGGGCGAGGAGCGCGGTGTACCCGGCGGCGTCGAAGGTGTCCGGCGCGCCCTTCCGCCCGGCCCGCCCGAGCCGTTCGAGCTCGGCCTGCGCCAGATGGAACCCGTCCATCGGTACGAGCACGGCGTGCCCGTCGAGCCGGGCGACGAGCCGCGCGGCGAGCGTGGACTTCCCGGCCCCGGGCGCCCCGGCGATCCCGAGCACCCGCCGCGTGCCGTCTCCGGCGAGCGCCCGCGCGCGCCGGACCAGCCGGTCGAACTCCTGCGCGTCCATGCGGGGCATTGTCGCACCGGCGCCGCGACCCCGGACCCTCTCAGCCGACGGGAACCGGCTGTGCCAGGCGGGGCGTCGAGCGGTGCAGGCCCCGGCGGTCGTAGAACCAGGTGAAGGCGAGGCCGAGGACGAGCGACACGGCGAAGCCGATGCCGACCATGGTCCAGGCGCGGCCGAGTCCGGCGTCGACCCGTGCGTCGAAGTAGAGGATGGACCGGACGCCGTCGACGACCTGCCGGAACGGTTCGAACTCGGCCAGGAAGCGGTAGAAGTCCGGGAGCGCCTGGATCGGGATGGTGGCGCCGGCCGACGGGATGGCGAGGCCGATCAGGACCAGCATCGAGACGATGGGGCCCGGGGTGCCGAAGACGGCGAGCAGGGCGAGCGCGGTGATGCCCATCGCGGCCGTGGCGCAGGTGCCGAAGAACCACAGCATCGGCCGGTGGGTGGCGTCGATGCCGACGACGTCGACGGCCGCGATCATGGCGAGGGCGGAGGTCAGCATCGACAGCACGACCATGAGCACCGAGCAGACCAGGAAGTGGTGCACCCGGGTGGCGTGCTGGACGGGCCTGACGATGCGGAACGGGCCCTTGTCGCTGGCGGCGTAGCCGAGGTCGGTGTCCACCTGCAGGTGGATGACGTTGGCGCCGAGCATGCCGCCGAGGACGAGGATGAGCGCGTAGAAGAAGGCGCTCAGGCCGAGGCCGCTGTGCTGTCCGAGGGGGTGGCCTTCCTGGACGGTGACCTTCACCGGGTCGGCGATCATCAGCTGCGCGGCGGCACCCGGGGCGGTGTGCGCGGTGGTGCCCTGCGCCGCCGCACGGTGCGCGGCCGCCTGACCCAGCTGCTTGCCCACCTCCGCGGAGGTGGTCGCGACGACCTTGCGGTTGATCTCGGCGGCCATGGCGGAGCCGAAGCTTCCGGCGGCGGGATTGGTCAGCACCGTCATGGTCGGCGGATGCGGCGTGCGCTGGGCGGGCCCGGCGAGCGCGGCCACGGAGGCGGAGAAGTCGTCCGGGATGACCAGGGCGCCGAACACCTCGCCGCGGGCGAGCAGGTCGTCGGCGGTGCGGCGGTCGACCGTCTTCCAGTCGACCTTCTCCTTCAGGTCTGCGGATCCGGTGATCTTCGCGGTGATCTGTGCGCCCAGGTCGATCCGCTCGCCGCCGACCCGGGTGCCCTTGTCCGTGTCGACCAGGGCGATCGGCAGGTCCTTCGTCGCGCCGACCGGGTCGTTGTTGGCACCCAGGTAGAGCAGGGAGAGGACGAAGGACAGCAGGCCGAGGATCACCGCCGAGGGCAGCCACACGCCACGCCGGCGCAGCAGTCCGCGGGCGCTCACGCGCAGCGGATGGGTGGGTTCGGGCATGACGGGCTCCGCTTCGATGGGAATGTCGCCGCTGGTCGGCGGCGTACTAGAAACCTTCACTTTCCAGTTGAAGAGTGACACTATCGAGTTGTGGTGTCCATCCGAGCCCTTGGGAGACTGATCACATCCCCTGGGAGACTGACCTCACGGAACAGCTTCGAGCGAGAGTGCCCATGAAGATCTCTGACCTGAGCCGTCTGTCCGGAACTCCGGTCGGAACGATCAAGTACTACCTGCGGGAAGGTCTGCTGCCGCCCGGCCGCCCGCTCGGAGCCACGCTGACCCTGTACGGGGACGAGCACGTCCAGCGCCTGCGCCTGATCCGCGCCCTGACCGCCCGCGGCGGCCTGTCCATCGCCGCGACCCGCGACGTCCTCGCGGCGATCGACGAGCCGCTCGACCCGCTCGCCACGCTCGGCGTCGTGCACTACGCGCTCCCGACCCCCGTCGACGCCGCGGAGACGGAAGCGGTGGACGAGCAGGCGCCGCGGGTCGACGAGCTCGTACGCGCCATGGACTGGGACGTCTCCCCGGACTCCCCGCACCGCCGCGCGCTCGCCGCCAGCCTCATGGACCTCAGCCGCCTCGGCATCGAGTACGGCACGGGGGACCTGCTGCCCTACGCCGAGCTGGCCGCGGCCGCCGCGAAGCTCGACGTCGACCAGGTGGAGGAGCTCGACGACGCCGAGGACCGGCTCAAGCTCGCCGAGCACGCCGCCATCGTCGTCCTCCTCCTGGAACCGGTCCTGGCCCTGCTGCGTCGTATGGCCCAGGAGAACGAGACCCGCCGCCGGGCCGCGTGGGCGCGCACGCCCGAAGAGGCCGCCCCGAACCCGCCGGCCGCCCCGCGCTGACGAGGGGGCGACCCTCGTGCTCCCCTCTCCCGGACCCTCGTTCTCGTCCCCGTCCGACAAGGGGCATCCCGCACGACGACGCGGGTCGACGTGACTGGGTTCCCACCCTTCCGCGTATTACGTTGAGGAAATGCCGTCCATCGCACTCGTCACTCTCGTCGTCCGTGACTACGACGAGGCCATCGCCTTCTACACCGACGCCCTCGGCTTCGTCCTCGTCGAGGACACCGACCGCGGCGAGGGGAACCGCTGGGTCGTCGTCCGCCCGCGCGGCGCGGCCGGCGTCGGCGGTCTCGGCAACACCGGGCTGCTCCTCGCCCGCGCCAGGAACGAGGAGCAGGAGGCCTCGGTCGGCAACCAGACCGGCGGCCGGGTCGGCTTCTTCCTCCACACGGAGGACTTCGCCGGCGACCACGAGCGGATGACGGCGGCCGGCGTGAAGTTCCTGGAGGAGCCGCGCCACGAGGCGTACGGCTCGGTCGCCGTCTTCGAGGACCTCTACGGCAACCGCTGGGACCTCCTCCAGCCCACCGAATAATTCGGTGTCGCCCGCGCGGCGGCGCTCCCTACACTCGCGGCACGGCACACCGACCGGTGTGCCGTGCCGCGAGTGTCTACCGAGGAGAGCCGACCGTGCGTACGCGCCGCTTCGACGTGATCCTCGCCTCTCGCTCCGGCCGGTGGCGGCTGCGCGCCCGCCATCGCCGACCCGTGACGTGACCACGATCCCGTAGGGATCCGTCCGGGAATCGCGCTGCCCCGTTCTTCACGCAGCAGCGAAAGGCACGACCTCCCATGCGTACCCACAGCGTCCGCAACCTCGGCATCCTCGCCCACGTCGACGCCGGCAAGACCACCGTCACCGAGCGCTTCCTCTTCCTCACCGGCGCCACCCACAAGCGCGGCGAGGTCCACGACGGCACCACCGTCACCGACTTCGACCCGCAGGAGCGGGACCGGGGCATCACGATCTTCGCCGCGGCCGTCAGCTGCGACTGGGCGGGGCATCGCGTCAACCTGATCGACACCCCCGGTCACGTCGACTTCTCCGACGAGGTCGAGCGTTCGCTGCGCGTCCTCGACGGTGCCGTCGCCGTCTTCGACGCCGTCGCGGGCGTCGAGCCGCAGAGCGAGACCGTGTGGCGCCAGGCCGACCGGCACGGCGTCCCGAGGATCGCGTTCGTCAACAAGCTGGACCGCGCCGGCGCGGAGCTCGACTCCGCCGTGGCGTCGATCCGGGACCGCCTCGGCACCGTCCCGCTCGCCGTCCAGCTCCCCATCGGCCGCGAGGACGGTTTCACCGGCGTCGTGGACCTGGTCGCGATGAGGGCGTACGTGTGGGCCGACGGCGCCGACACGTACACCGCGCAGCAGGTCCCCGACGCACTCCGGGAGGAGGCCCTGCACCGCAGGCGACGCCTCGTGGAGACGGTCGCGGAGCTGCACCCCGGCGCCCTGGAGGAGTTCTGCGAGCGGGACACCCTCTCCGCGGAGACCCTGACCGCCGTCCTGCGCGACCTGACCCTCTCCGGCGAGGCCGTGGTCGTGCTGTGCGGCTCGGCGTACCGCAACCGCGGCATCGAGCCCCTGCTCGACGCCGTCGTCGCGTACCTCCCGGCCCCGTCGGACATGCCGCCCGTACGCGGCGAGGTCCCGGCGGACCCGGAGGCGCCGTTCACCGCGCTCGCCTTCAAGGTGAACGCGACCACCACCGGCCGGATGACCTACCTCCGCGTCTACGCGGGCACGCTCAGGAAGGGAGACACCGTGCTCGACGCCACCACCACCCGCACCGAGCGCATCGCCCGCATCCTGCGCGTCCAGGCCGACCGGGCGACCGAGGTCGACGAGGCGCGCGCCGGCGACATCGTCGCCGTCGTCGGGCCGAAGTCCGCCCGCGCCGGGGCGACGCTCTGCGCCCCGGACGCGCCGGTCGTCCTCGAACCGCCGACGACCGCCGACCCCGTCGTCTCGGTCGCCGTCGAGGCCCGCCGCAGCACGGACACGGGCCGCCTGGCGACGGCCCTCGCCCGGATGACGGAGGAGGACCCGTCGCTGGTCGTGCGGTCCGACCCGGAGACGGGCCAGACCGTGCTGTCCGGACTCGGCGAACTGCACCTGGAGGTCGCGGTCGAGAAGCTGCGGCGCGACCGGGGCCTTGAGGTCACGGTCGGCCGTCCGCAGGTGGCGTACCGGGAGACGGTGACGAAGGGCGTCACCGGCCTCCTCCACCGCCATGTCAAACAGGACGGCGGAGCGGGCCAGTTCGCCCATGTCGTCATCGACGTCGAGCCGGCGGACGAGGAGTTCGTCTTCGCGTCGACGGTCACGGGCGGCCGCGTCCCGCAGGAGTACGTCCGCGCGGTCGAGGCCGGCTGCCGGGACGCCCTCGTCGAGGGCCCCGTCGGCGGCCACCCGGTGACGGGCGTCCGGGTCACGCTCACGGACGGCGCCACGCATCCGAAGGACTCCTCGGAGATGGCGTTCCGCGCGGCAGGCAGGTTCGCCCTGCGCGAGGCGCTCCGTACGAGCGTGATGACGCTCCTGGAGCCGGTGGCCGAGGTGACGGTCACCGTCCCCGCCGAGTCGGTCGGCTCGGTCCTCGGCGACCTCGCGGCCCGCCGGGGCCGGGTCACGGACTCGACGACCCGCTCCGGTACGGCGGTGGTGTCGGCGACGGTCCCGCTGGCCGAACTCTTCGGCTACGCGTCCCGCCTCCGCGGCCGCACCCAGGGCCGGGGCACCTTCACCACCCGGCCGGCGGGGTACGCCCCGGCGCCGCAGGGGCTGACGGTGTGAACGACGTCCGGGCCGTGGTGACCCCACGGCCCGGACACCCTGCCGGGCCGGAACGACATGGCCAGGACCGCCGTCGCCAACAGCCTTCCGGGGCGGTTACGTTGGCCGTACGGGACGGGAGGGGCACGAGTGACGGACCAACAGGATCTGCTGTACCGCGTGGAGTCGGACCCGGAGTGGGGGACGGTCGCGGCCGGCACGGCGCGCGTCAGCCTGCATCCCGACGAGACGGCCCCGGAGGTCATCGTGGTCAGCGGGCCGTGCCCGCGCTGCGGCCACGAGACCGTGCACGCCGAGCCGCTCGTCTCGTACGCGAACGCGCTCGGCGGCTCCGGTCTGCTGTCCCGACTGCTGCTCCGCCGGGCCGCCGAGACGGGCGCGCGCGAGGTCGAGGTCATCTGCGCCTGCCCCGCCACCCACCCCGAGGCCGGTGAGCAGAAGGGGTGCGGGGCCTCCTGGGTCCTGCACGTCGAGTGGGGCGCCTGATGGCGGTCCGCGTCACGGCCGGTACGCCCAGCACACCGGCCAGCCGGTCACGGGCCGAGGAGTCCCGCAGCCTCCTGATGGGCGAGCTGGCCCGGGTCCGCGCCCAGGCGGAGAACTGGCGCAACGGCCTCGCGGCCCTGCTCGGCCTGCTCACCGCGGTCGGGATGGTCAAGGGGCCGGACACCCTCCAGGGGCTGTCGGGCGGGGCGCGCGGCGCGGTGGGACTGCTCCTCCTCGGGGGCCTCCTGCTCGCCGCCGCCGGGGCCTTCTTCGCGATGCGCGCCGCGTTCGGACTGCCGAGGCGGCGCGCGGCCGACGCCTCGCTCGAAGAACTGCTCACCAGGGAACGGCTGACCGTGCGCCAGGCCGTCAGGGACCTGCGGCGGGCCATCGCCGCGGGGTTCCTCGCGCTGGCCGTGGTCACCGCGGGGATCGGCCTGACCTGGTACGGCCCGCGGCCCGGGGAGCCGGGAGTGCGGATCGTGCAGACCGACGGGACCGTGCTGTGCGGCACGCTCCTGGGGATGGACGCGAAGGGGGTGCGGTTGCGCGTCAAGGGCGTGGAGCGGCCGGTGCCCTCCGGCCGGATCGACTCGGCGACGTCGGTGCCGAGCTGCCCCTGAGGGGACAGCCCGCTAGAGGTTGGCCGTCCAGCGGGCGTCGGGAACGGCGCCCTGCCGGTGGAGGTCGAGGATCACCGGGGCGGTCTGCTCCCAGAGGACGTCCACGATCTCCTGGATCGCCGTACCCAGCTGCAGCAGCGGCGCCGCGCCCTCGCCCAGCCGCTCCTGGGCGTGCTCCCGCACGATGCCGCGTCGGACATCGGTCGGCGGATGGGTCGACACCGCGGACCGCGAGGCGATCGCGCCGGTGACCAGCAAGGGCACGGCCCGCTCCAGGACCTCGCAGGCGGAGAAGAACAGCTCGACGCCCGCGTGGGGCAGAGACGGGCCGTAGTCCTCGCCCATCGCCCCCAGGCACAGGTTCCAGCCGATCAGGTCGGCCACGGCCTCCTGCTCCCACTTCCAGGCGACCTCGGTGACGTCGACGTCCCCCGTCCCCAGCATGCGACGCGGGCTCTTCCGGTCGGACACGTGCTCGGCCATGACGTGGCCGTACTCGTGGCCGAGGACGAACAGCTCCATCCCGTTGTGCAGGACGGAGCCCATGACGCTGGTGACCTGCGGCGGCAGATACTCGGGCGCGCGGCTCGGCCGGCCCTCCAGGAGATAGGCGAGCACGACCTCGCGGAAGCGGCGAACGGCCTCCGGGGAGTTCCGCACGTGACGGCGCACCTTGTCGATGTCCACGGAGAACATGACCTTGTCGCCCTCAGTCCCCTCGTGGGGCATCGCCAGGGCCACGGCTTTGGCGAACAGGTTGCTGAAGGTGAGGAGTTCGCTCTCGAAGGCCACGATGTGGGTCTTCGCGTCGGGGGCCAGCAGCGTCACGGCGTTGATCTCGCCGGTGGCCAGCAGCCCGATCACGGGACGGGCGAAGGAGGCGGGGAAGGACTTCTCCAGGCGGTCGGCCAGCGAGTGGATCAGCCAATACCCCCCTGGATCTTCATCGGGCCCGCGCGGCGGCCAGCGGTCCCCGGGCTTCATCGCCAACTCGACGATCCGCTCCAACTCCCCCTCCGCCACACCGGGCATTCTCCTCCCGGTCTCGACGAGGAGTTCCTTCCAGCCGGCCCCGTCCCGGCTGTGCCGCAGGCCACTCGCCCGGACGACCTGGGACTGCAGCTCCCACAGAAAGGCCCGTGCCTTCTCCACGTCCGTCGCCATCGCGCTCCCCCGTCCCTCTGGTCCCGTCAGTCTGTCGCCAGCCGGGCGGCGATGTCAGCGGAATCGGCAGCCGGGAGGTCGAGTTCGGCCCGTACGGTCTTCCCGACCGGTACGCGGTCGATCACCGCCCACCGGGTCGCGAGCGCCTCGACGAGCAGCAGGCCCCGCCCGCCCTCGTCGAGCGGCCCCGGGGCGACGGCGGCCGGCCGCCGCTCGCCCCGGGTGTCAGAGACGTCGATCCGGAGCAGCCGCCCGGGCGTGTACGAGAGCGTCAGCTCGAAGTCGCGCCCGGGCACCCGGCCGTGGGTGACGGCGTTGGCCGCGAGCTCGGCGACGAGGAGCGCGACGACGTCGGAGGTCTCGGAGCCGTACGGGAGGCGCCAGCGGTCGAGCTGATGGACAGCGAGCCGCCGGGCGAGCCGGGCGCCGCGCGGGGTGGAGCTGAAGCGCTGGGTGAACACACGTACGGTGACGGTGGGTTCGCGGGTCACGGGGGAGGTCATGGGGCCAATGTGGCGGTGCCCGGAGGGAGTTACCAGGTCAGCGACTCGTACGCTGCGGCAGCGTACGGGTTCACACTCTGGACGGTACCGGTCACTACCCGTGAGCATGGGTGCGTTGACATGCGAGCGCACGGGTGCAGGAGGTGGCCGGGGTGACGGAAGCGGTTCCGGAAGAGGTATGGGAAGCGGCTTCGAGCGGGGGCGAGCCGGAGACGTCGGACAGCCTGAAGACCTTCGGGGAGGTGGTCAAGGCCTTCCGCAGAAGGGCCGGCTTCACCCAAGAGGAGTTCGCGCCGCTGGTGGGGTACTCGGTGCCGACGATCGCCTCGATCGAGCAGGGCCGCCGTTTACCGTCCGCCGGCTTCGTCGGGCAGGCGGAGGAATTGCTCGACGCGTTCGGGGCGATCCGGGGAGCGGCGAAGCATTTGACCCGCAACCCGGGGCTCGCGAGGTGGTTCCGGCAGTGGGCGAAGCTGGAAGCCCAGGCGGTGACGCTCTACACGTACGAGAACCGGCTGGTGCCGGGGCTCCTCCAGACGACGGCGTATGCGAGGACGCTCTTCGAGAAGCAGATTCCCGCGTTGGGTGACGACGAGATCGAGGCGAATCTCGCGGCCCGGGTAGAGCGGATGAAGCTCCTCACGGACCGCCCGCACACCATCTACAGCTTCATCGTCGAGGAGCACGTACTGCGCCGCCAGACGGGCGGCCCAGAGGTCATGCGCGAGCAGATCGACCACATCCTCGAGATCTGCGCCCGGCGCAACATCGATATCCAGGTCATGCCGCAGACGCGCGGACACCACGCGGGCCTTGACGGCCCGCTGCAACTCCTGGAGACCGTGGAGAACAAGTGGTACGCCTACTGCGAGGGCCAGCGCGCCGCCCACCTCATCTCCGACCCGAAAGAGATCAGCATCCTCCATAAGCGATATGCCAGGATGCGGGCACAGGCTCTTTCCGCAGAGGAGTCCGTGAGCCTGTTGCGGGAGATGCGAGGAGCAGCATGAGCACCACAGACCTGGCCTGGTTCAAGAGCAGCTACAGCAGCGGTGGCGACGGAGACTGCGTCGAAGTCGCCCTGTCCTGGCACAAGTCCAGCTACAGCGGCGGAAGCGGCGACAACTGCGTCGAGGTCGCCTCCTGCCCCTCCACCGTCCACGTCCGTGACTCCAAGCGCCCCACCGGCCCCCAGCTCGCCCTCTCCCCCAGCACCTGGACGGAGTTCCTCGCCCGGCTCGGCTGAGGAAGCATCACCTCCATGTCCGTGGTTCGTAACGAGCGGGCCCGCACCGGAATACGGCGGCCGCCCCGGCGCAGAATCTGCTCGTCGAGCCATGCGAAGCACACGGGGGATCACCATGCGCGCTGCCCGCAAGACCTGGAAGACGTACACCTTGGGGGCCGCGGCCGTCGCCGCGCTGCTCTCCTCCGCGGCCTGCGGGCCGAGCGGCGGTACGGAGGACGGGGCCAAGAGCCAGGCCCCGTCCGCCACTCCGTCCGCCACCGCGAGCGCGACCGGCGCGACCCCGTCGGAGGCCCCGTCGGAGGCCCCGACCCCGACCGAGTCGGCGAAGCCCACCGCCACCGCGACCGCCGAGCCCAGTCCTGACGCCAAGGACAAGGCCCCGGCCTGCGCCGACCCCGACGTCTCGATCGACACGTCGTACTGGCCCCACGACTCGGGTCAGCACGTCCTGATCACGGCGACCAACGTCACCGACAGGGCGTGCACGCTCTACTTCTACCCGTTCATCTACTTCGGTCAGGAGACCGAGAACCCGCTGCCCCCGATGGAGTCCCGGCCGAAGGCCGTCGCCACGATCGGGCCGAAGCAGAAGGCGTACGCGGGCGTGAAGCTGTTCCTGGGCGGCGAGAAGACGGAGACGTACGAGTCGTTCGGCATCGCGTACCGGGACCCGGGCAACGACAACGACAGCGCCCCGATCGACGTCGCGTTCTCGAAGGACGTCCAGTTCGTGACCGTCGGCCGGAAGCCGTCGGTGACGTTCTGGAACCTGGACCGCAGCGAGGTCGAGAGGTTCGTCTTCAAGGCCAGGTGACGGCGGCGGCGCGAACACGTGTGCCAGGATGCGTGTACCTGCCCGTCAACGCGGGTCGGCCGCCGACGACCTGAGGAGCGACCACCCATGAGCGCCACCCCCTCCGGCTACCTCTCCGAGCTGTTCTCGCTCGACGGGCGCACCGCCCTGGTCACCGGCGGCAGTTCCGGCATCGGCAAGGCCATCGCGGGGGCCCTGGCGCGTGCGGGGGCGAGCGTGGTGATCCTGGCCCGCAAGGAGGCGGAGCTCGTCGCGACCGTGGACGAGCTGACGGCCGACGGCTGCCGGGCGGCCTGGGTGAGCGCCGACCTGAGCACCCGGGAGGGCATCAAGGCGGGGGCGGAGGCGGCCGCGGCCGTCTTCGGGGAGCCGGACGTCCTGGTGAACTCGGCCGGCATCAACCTCCGTCCGCCGTTCGGCGAGCTGGGCGACGAGGTGTGGGACACGACGATGACGGTGAACCTGGAGGCGCCGTTCCTCCTGGGCCGGCGCTTCGGCCCGGGGATGGCCGAGCGGGGCTTCGGCCGGATCATCCACATCACGTCTCAGCAGGCGCACCGCGCGTTCGTGCAGAGCGGGGCGTACGGGGTGTCCAAGGGCGCCCTGGAGTCGCTGGCCCGCTCGCAGGCCGAGGCCTGGTCCCCGTACGGCGTCACCTCCAACACGCTGGTCCCGGGCTTCGTGATGACCCCGCTCAACGAGCGCCTCTCCTCCGACCCGGAGAAGGTCGCCGCGCTGGCCGCCCGCACGATGGTCGGCCGCAACGGCCTCGCGGAGGACTTCGCGGGCGCGGCCGTGTTCCTGGCGAGCGTCTCCTCGGCGTACGTCACGGGCCAGTCGCTGTTCGTGGACGGCGGTTTCTCGGTCCACTGAGGGCCCTGGCCGGGTCCGGGTCAGACGTAGAAGTCCTCCGCGTCCCGCATGGGATACCCGTACCCGGCCATCCCGCCGTACTTGCCGGTCCCCATGTAGTAGGTGCCGGTGTGGTGCAGGCAGAAGAACCGGCTCCGCTCGTCCATGACGATCACCTCTCCCTCCGAGGAGTCCCAGCCGACGGGGAAGAGCCGCACGCCCAGGTTGCGGCTCAGCTCCGCGATCTCCTCGGCGGTGCTGTCCCAGACGATGACCGGCTCGAAGTACAGGTACTCCTCGCGCCGGGCGTCGATGGTCAGGCGGAGGCCCGCGTGCTCGGCGAGGAACGCGGTGGCGGCGGCGAACGGCTCCACGGGGAACCCCACGTTCCGGGTCTCCTCGACGACCTCCGCCACGAACGTCTCGGCCTGCTCGGTGACGTCACGGCCGGGGAACCAGCCGTGCTCGCCGAACCAGGCGTCGACGTCCGCGGGGGTCTCGGGACGGGGCATGGGACGGCTCCTGTCTCCACAGCTGTACGGGGTCCCGGAGCGGCCGCGAGGGGCTCGCCCCGGAACCGGATCCGGAGTGAGCCCCTCGCACCCGTCGTGGCGGCCGTTACTCCTGCGGCTCCAGCCGCAGCGAGATCGAGTTGATGCAGTACCGCTGGTCCGTCGGGGTCGGGTAGCCCTCGCCCTCGAAGACATGGCCCAGGTGGGAGCCGCAGCGGGCGCAGCGGACCTCGGTGCGGATCATGCCGTGGGAGGTGTCGGCGATCAGTTCGACGGCGGAGCTGTCCTTCGGGTCGAAGAAGGACGGCCAGCCGCAGTGCGACTCGAACTTCTCGTTCGAGGTGAAGAGCTCCGCCCCGCAGGCGCGGCAGGAGTAGACACCCCGGGTCTTGGTGTCCGTGTACTCACCCCGGAAGGCGGGCTCCGTGCCGGCGAGCCGGAGCACCTGGTACTCCGAGGGGGTCAGCTGGGCCTGCCACTCCTCGTCCGACTTCTCGACCTCGTACGCCATCGTTCGTCCACTCCCTCAGTTCGACAGGCGGGCGAGGATCTTCGGACCCAGGTCCGTGACGTCGCCCGCGCCCATCGTGAGAACGAGATCGCCGGGGCCGGCCATTCCCGCGACGACCTCGGGGACGGTGTCCTTGTCGTGGACGGCCGTGACGGCGGCGCCGGCCCGCTCGGCCGCGGCGATGATCAGCTCGCTGGTGACGCCGGGGATCGGGTCCTCGCGGGCCGGGTAGATGTCGAGGACGACGGAGGCGTCCGCGAGGGCCAGCGCGTCGCCCATCTCCTTGCCCAGCTCCTGGGTGCGGGAGAAGAGGTGCGGCTGGAAGACGACGAGGAGGCGGGAGGCCCCGGCGGCGCCGCGCATGGCCTCCAGGTCGGCGGTCATCTCGGTGGGGTGGTGCGCGTACGAGTCGATGACCTGGACGCCCTTGGCCTCGCCCTTGAGCTGGAGGCGGCGGCCGACGCCGGTGTAGGCGGTGAGCGCCTGGGCGAGCTCGGCCGGGTCGATGCCGACGCGGGCGCCGGCGGCGAGGGCCGCGGCGGCGTTGTGGGCGTAGTGGCGGCCGGGGACGGAGACGGTGAAGGTGTGCTCGACGCCGTCGAGGAGGACGGTCACCTCGCTCTTCATCCCGTTCGGGACGATCTTCAGGATGCGGGCGTCGGAGTCCTCGGACTCGCCGACGGTGATCACGGAGAGGCCCTCGCGGTCCGCGACGCGGCGGGCCAGCTCGCGGGCGCCCGCGTGCTCGCCGACGACCAGGGTGCCGCCGGGGCGGATCTTGGCGGTGAAGGCCTCGAAGGACTCGTAGATCTCGTCCATGGAGGCGTAGTTCGCGTGGTGGTCCAGCTCGACGTTGAGGACGATGGCGACCTCGGGGTCGTACTTCTGGAAGCTGCGGTCGCTCTCGTCGGCCTCGGCGACGAAGACCTCGCCGGAGCCGTGCCGGGCGTTCGTGCCGGGGCCCGCGAGGTCGCCGCCGATGGCGTACGAGGGGTCGAGGCCGAGCTCGGTGAGGGCGACGGCCAGCATGGAGGTGGTGGTCGTCTTGCCGTGCGTACCGGCGACGGCGATCGCGCGCAGGCCGTCCATGAGGGAGGCGAGCGCGTCGGAGCGGTGGACGACGGGGATGCCGAGCTCGGCGGCGCGGGCCAGCTCGGGGTTGTCGGCGCGGATGGCGCTGGAGACGACGACGGCGGAGGCGTCGTCGGCGAGGTGCTCGGCGGCGTGGCCGATGTGCACGGTGGCGCCGAGGGCGCGCAGCGACTCGGCGGTCGCGGACTCCTTGGCGTCGCTGCCGGCGACCTTGGCGCCGCGCTGGGCGAGGATCTTCGCGATGCCCGACATTCCGGCACCGCCGATGCCGATGAAGTGCGGCCGTTCCATGGCGGCAGGGATGGCGGGTGCCATGCGGATCTCTCCCCGGGGTGTGTGGTTCTGGAAGACCCCAGCCTAGTGGCTCACGCGCGCGTGCCCGGCGGGGCGCGGCGGAGCGGGCGCCGGGTCCGCGCCCCCTGCACGGGGCGCGGACCCGGTGCTGCCGCTACTCGCTGTGGGCGAAGAGCTTCAGGACGGGGACGCCGACCTTGTGGCGGGCCCGGGAGGCCCAGTCGCGGTGGAAGAACTCCTCCACGTAGTGCGGGGCGGTGAGGACGATCACCTCGTCCGCCGCCGACTCGTCGACCACCGCCTTCATCTTGTCGAGCGGGTGGTCCTCGACGACCTGGCCGACCGCCTCGCAGCCGGCGTTTCTCAGGGCCTGGAGCGAGACCTCCAGGGCCTGCTCGGCGAGGGGCCGGGCCTCCTTGCCCTCCGGTTCGTCGCCCTCGTGGGCGGCTTCCTTCAGTTCGCCCATCGCGACGTCGTCGATGGCACGCAGCAGTACATCGGCCTGGTCACCACGCGGCTGCATGAGAACGATGAAGGACATGCCCTCGTCGCCGTGCAGGGTGGTGACGAATTCCACGTCGACGGACGTCAGGGGCTTCTCGATCATGAGAACGCTTGTGAACACCTCAGGAGCCCTTCTGCGGAAACCATCCTTCCCCGTGCCCGCACGGGGTCTGCGACAGTAAGTGTGCCCAGCGGACGGTAAGCGGAACGACAAATTCCGCCGATTGTCAGATCCGACGGTAGCGGGTGAAGAGGAAGCCGTCCTGCTCCAGCACGGAAGCCACCTGGAAGCGTGTCGGGACGGCCACCGAAGGCCCCCCGGCGATCCGCTGGGCGTCACCCGCCGTCATCGTCGGCGAGACCGTCAGACACAGCTCGTCGAGGACCCCCGCCGCCACGAACTGGCCGAGCAGCCGGGGCCCGCCCTCGGTCAGCTGCCGGCGGAGCCCGCGCTCCGCGAGCGCCGCCACCGCGCGGGCCGGCTCCACCCCGGGCCCGTCGCCCGCGATCAGCACCACGGCGCCCGCCGCCCGGGCGGCCTCGATCCGCTCGGCGGACGCGGCGGCCCCCGTGAGGACCAGGGTCGGCACCAGCGGCTCCGTGAAGAGCGGCAGCGAGAAGTCGAGGTTCAGGGAGGCGCTGACCACGGCGATCACGGGCGCCGGGCCCTGTCCGGCGGCGGCCCGGCGGGCCTCGAAGGCCTCACGCGCGCGTGCCGGGCGATAGCCCTCCAGGCGGACCGTTTCCGCGCCCACCACGACCACGTCCGCGAGCCCGCGCAGCACACCGAAGATCCGCATGTCCGTCTCGGAGGAGAGCGGCTGGGAGCGCCCCTCGTGCTGGCCGGCCCCGTCGAGCGAGGAGACCATGTTGGCCCGCAGCCAGGTGCCCTCTCCCCCGGCCTCCGGATACGCGTAGGCATCGGCGAGGGCGTCGAGCGACCACTCCTGGTCGGCGGCGGCGGTGGCTGTCATGTCCGTCACAGGGAAGAGCTGGCGCATGATCGAAGTCTGACACGGCGCTTACAGTGGGGAACTGTGTCGACCCGTGCCCTCACCGAAGCGGCTTCTCCCGAAGCGGCCCCGCTCTCGCTCTGCTCCCGAGAGCCCCACGTCCCCGCCGACCGTCTCGTCGCGGAGATGGTGCCGCCGCCGCGCTTCGACTCGGTGCGCTTCGACACGTACCTCCCCGACCCGAACCAGCCGAGCCAGACGGACGCCGTCAAGGCCCTGAGCGCCTTCGCCGAGGGCCTCGGCGGGGCGCACGCCACCGGCGCGGGCAAGCGCCGCTGGTTCGCGAAGAAGCCGGCCGCCCCGAGCGGCCCGCGCGGGGTCTACCTCGACGGCGGGTACGGCGTCGGCAAGACCCACCTGCTGGCCTCGCTGTGGCACGCGACCCCCGCGGAGCCCGCGCTGAAAGCCTTCGGCACCTTCGTCGAGCTGACCAATCTGGTCGGCGCGCTGGGCTTCCAGCAGACCGTGAAGACGCTGAGCGGACACCGTCTCCTCTGCATCGACGAGTTCGAGCTCGACGACCCGGGCGACACCGTCCTCGTCTCCAGCCTCCTCGGCAAGCTCGTCGAGTCGGGCGTGGCCCTGGCCGCCACCTCGAACACGCTTCCGGGCAAGCTCGGCGAGGGCCGTTTCGCCGCCGCCGACTTCCTCCGCGAGATCCAGGGCCTCTCGGCGCACTTCCGGCCGCTGCGGATCGACGGCGAGGACTACCGCCACCGCGGTCTGCCCGAGGCCCCGCCCCCGTACTCCGACCAGGTGGTCACCGAGACCGCGTACGCCACGCCGGGCGCCTCCCTCGACGACTTCCCGCACCTGCTCGAACACCTGGCCAGGGTTCACCCGAGCCGGTACGGCGCCCTCACGGACGACCTCAGCGCCGTCTGCCTCACCGACGTCCAGCCGGTCCCGGACCAGTCGACGGCCCTGCGGCTCGTCGTCCTCGCCGACCGCCTGTACGACCGCGAGATACCCGTGCTCGCCTCCGGACTCCCCTTCGACCGGCTCTTCAGCGAAGAGATGCTGAACGGCGGCTACCGCAAGAAGTACTTCCGGGCGATCTCCCGCCTCACCGCGCTCGCCCGCGACGCGAAGGGGCTCGTCGCGCAGTAGCTTGGTGGCCGTACCCGATCGAAAGGGATCCACCATGGCCACCGTGCGTCACGCCCACACCGTCTGGCAGGGCGACCTGCTCAAGGGCTCCGGCGTCGTCACCCTCGACTCCTCCGGTCTCGGCTCGTACGACGTCTCCTGGCCGGCCCGGTCGGAGGAGCCCAACGGCAAGACCAGCCCCGAGGAGCTCATCGCCGCCGCGCACTCCTCCTGCTTCTCCATGGCCTTCTCGAACGGTCTGGCCAAGGCGGGCCACGCGCCCGAGCGCCTGGAGACGAAGGCCGACGTCACCTTCCAGCCGGGCGAGGGCATCACGGGCATCCACCTGACCGTTCGCGGCACGGTCTCCGGCCTGGACGCGGACGAGTTCAAGGCCCTCGCCGAGGACGCCAAGAAGAACTGCCCGGTCAGCCAGGCACTCACGGGCACCACGATCACCCTCACCGCCGAACTCGCCTGACACAGGGTCAGTCTCCGCGCCACATGAGGCCGTTGTGGCCCGCATGGTTCACGCGTCACCACAGTGCGTGATACACACATGCGGGTCACGCGTCACATCACATCTGTCCTGTCCGCCAACAGGAAGTGGGTTGTTGCCTCATGTCCGCAACACGACGTCAGATCCTCTCCCGCACCGGCGCGTCCGTCGCCGGGATCGCCTTCACGGGCGCGATCTCCGAACTCTTCGCCGGAAGCGCCCTGGCCGCGAGCGGCCGCCGGGGCGGCTACGGCCCCCTCGTCCCCGACCCGGCCGGTCTCCTCGACCTCCCGGCGGGCTTCCGCTACCGGGTCCTCTCCCGGCAGGGCGACCCGCTCCGCTCCGGCGAGGGGCCCGTCCCCAGCAACCACGACGGCATGGGCGCCTTCGCCGGCCGCCGCGGCCGGGTGCACCTCGTCCGCAACCACGAGAACCGGGTCACCGGGAAGATCGCCGTCCCCACCGTCCCCGGCCTCACCTACGACCCGGCCGGCAAGGGCGGCTGCACGGTCCTCGAACTCGACGGCCGCAACAACGTCCTCGGGGAGCGGGTCGGCATCGCCGGGACCGCCGTCAACTGCGCGGGCGGTCCCACCCCCTGGAACACCTGGCTGACCTGCGAGGAGACCGAGGACCGGGCCGGCACCAACGGCTACACCAAGGACCACGGCTTCATCTTCGAGGTCGACGGCGCCGACCCCCACCGCACCGGAGCCGTCCCGCTCACCGCGATGGGCCGCTTCCAGCACGAGGCGATCGCCGTCGACCCGTCGAGCGGCATCGTGTACGAGACGGAGGACGCCTTCCTCCAGCCCTTCGGGCTCTTCTACCGCTTCCTGCCGAACAAGCCGCTCGGCGGCACCGGTTCGCTGCGCGCCGGCGGCGCCCTGGAGGCCATGCGGGTGCCCGGCGTACCCGACCTGTCCGTCGTCCAGGAGACCGGCGCCCGCTTCGACGGCATCGAATGGGTCCCCGTACCGGACCCGTCGGCGACGTCGACCCCGATCCGCCACCAGGACTTCGGCCCCAAGGGCATCACCCACGCCCAGAAACTGGAGGGCTGCTACTGGGGCGGGCGGGCCGTCTACTTCGTCTCCTCCTTCGCACGGGCCAAGGACGGCTCGGCGGCCACGCACTTCGGCCAGGTGTGGAAGTACGAACCGCACAAGCGCCGGCTCACCCTCGTCGTGGTCTTCGGCCCGAGCACCGACGTCCAGCTCCCCGGCGAGTCCCCGGACAACATCTGTCTCGCGCCGACCGGAGGCCTGATGGTCTGCGAGGACGGCGACGGGGCGCAGCACGTCTTCGGGGTGAGCACGGAGGGCGAGGTGTACGCGGTGGCCCGGAACGCCCAGGCTCTGACATCAGCTGCTGCCGCAGCGGGCGGGACGCCCGAGGCCCCGGAGTGGGGCGAGTTCGCGGGGGTCACGTTCTCCCCGGACCGCTCGACGATGTACGTCAACTGCTACACACCCGGCACGACGTTCGCGGTGACGGGGCCGTGGTGCTGAGCTGACGAGCGCTCACGCGGTCGCGCTACGCGCGTTACACAGCGCGGAGGGCCGCCCCCCCCCCCCCAAAACAAACCCGGTGGGCAA